>CACXQO010000081.1 GCA_902769815.1 uncultured Bacteroidia bacterium
ACAACAATAATTGTGATAAAATCAGCTTTTTTCATCTCTCCTCCTGTTTTTCTTGTCTTGTTCCTTGTTCTGCCAGTAGCGACCCAACAAGCAAAGCAGACACAAGCCGCAAAGCACCCCGCCGAGCACGAATCCCGTTTGGTCTTCGCCCTTGGCGAGATAAAGGTAAATGCCGTAGCCGAAAATGCCCAAATCGACGATGATGCTGAGGATGTAGCCAATGGTGCGGCTGGTCTTGTCGGTTTTCTTCAGCAAAAGGTTGTCAATCAAGAAGGTGACTACGACCAACGCGGCATAGACAAGGTAATAGGTTGCTTTTTCGGTAATCATATTTCTTTTGTTAAAGCAGAGCCTTCGACAAGCTCAGGCATCCCAAAACTTTATAAAAGCCAAGGTCCCTGAGCCTGTCGAAGGGCCGTCACTTACTTTTCAATTCTAATACGTGCATCCACAGCAGTCACGTAACGCGGATTGCCGAGGAGCGGGTTCAAATCCATCTCGGCGATTTCGGGCGCAGCCTGCACCAAGGCACTCACACGAACCACTTGTTCGGCGTAGAGGTCGAGATTGACACCCGCCTGACCACGCACGCCTTCCAGAATCTTGTAACCTTTGAGGTTCTTGAGTTTGTCGAGCACCTCCTCCTTGCTGGTGGGCACAAGCACACTCTCCACGTCTTTCAGCACCTCAATAAAGATGCCGCCCAAGCCGAAGAAAACCTGATGGCCAAATTTCGGGTCGCGCATGGCACCGACGTAAACCTCCGTGCCGTCGAGCATGGGATACATCTCCACGGCGTAGGTGTCCTTGATAGCCATGAGGCGGTCGAACTCCTTGCTAACCGTGTCGAGGTCTTTCACGCCGAGGGTCACGCCACCCACATCGCTCTTGTGGAGCGGGCCGACGACTTTCATCACCAACGGCACATCTTTCGAGCAGCCAACCTCTTTGGCAAAGGCCAAGGCATCCTCTTTCTTGCTCACTTCCACGCTCTTCTTGCGGCTGATGCCGGCAGCATCGAGCAGTTCGTTGTAATCGGCCATTTCAAGGTAGCCGTCCTTGCAGCGGTCAATGGTTTTGCGGATGCGAACAACGTCGATTTCGGGTTGGTCGGCAGCCACAGCGCCTTCCTGAACGTAGGCCGGAATCTCTTTCATGCCAACCAAAGCGGCGGCACGCAAACGCTTGGCACCACTCACGACACGATAGACTCCATCCATAGGGCTGACGGTAATCGGGGTGAGCAAACCCAATTCGCGTATAGACTCTGCCACCTCGTCCACCTCAGCCTTGTCAGGCTCATCGGTGGGAGGCACCATAAGCTTGTCGATAGGCAGATTCTCTATGATGCCCGACTTGGGTTTGGGCGTATTGTAAATCTTGCAGATGGCGTTGCCAAGCACACATTCCTCGGGGAAGTTGATGTTACCCTTGGCGATGAAATCCTCAATCTCTTCCTTCACGTTGATGATGGAAGGCAGCACGGGGAAGATGGGCTTCTTGCAGGTGTGCATCTTCCGGTCGAGCAGGTCATAGACTTCCTTGTTCGAGAAGAGTCCGGGAGAGCCGAAAATGACGACCGAGAAGTCGATGTCGGTGTAATCATTCTCCACTGCATCAAGGATATAACCTAATTGTTCGGCAGTGCCAGTGGCGAGGAAGTCGATGGGATTGCCCACCGAGGAGCCGGGGAAGAGCTTCTCCAAAAGAGCTTTGCTGGCAGGGTGTTCCTTGAGCGAAGGCACCTCCATGCCGCCATTGGAAAGCACGTCCGTGAGCATCACGGCGGGACCGCCAGCGTGGGTCACCACGGCGCAGCGTTTGCCCTTGATTTCGGGATGCATGAACACGCCGCAAACGGTGGTCAATTCCTGACGGTTTTGGCAACGCACGATACCCGCCTTGCGGAACAGGGCGTCCACAGCGGCATCGTTGGTAGCCAAAGCACCCGTATGAGAAGAAGCAGCACGCGAGCCGGCAGCCGATCCTCCGCTCTTGATGGCAGCAATGTGACACCCCTTGTTGATGAGGCTGCGGCTATGCTTGAGCAACCTTTGCGGGTCGCCAATCTTTTCCATGTAAAGCATGATGACGCGTGACGACTTCTCGGGGTCGAAGGTCTCGTCCAAGTGCTCCAACACGTCCTCGATGCCCAACTGGGCACTGTTGCCCACCGCCCAAACGCTGTTGAACTTCAAGCCATTGCTCATTCCGTATTCCTTGATGAACACAGCTGTTGCACCACTGCCCGTAATAAAATCGACGCCCTTGGGGTCAAGCGGCGGGATGGGCGTGTCGAAGCAGCCAGCATAGTTCACGTTGAGGAAGCCGGTGCAGTTGGGCCCGATGAGCGAGCCGCCGACAGAGTTAATCGTATCAACGATATGTTTCTCGATTTCAGCGCCTTCGTGGCTCTCCTCCGAGAAACCTGCACTGATAATGATGAAGCCTTTGCACCCTTTCTCTTTGGCCAGCACATCAACGGTCTGGGCGCAAAACTTGGCGGCAATGCAAAGAATGGCACATTCCACCTGCGGAAGGTCATCCACCTTGGCATAGCACTTAACGCCCTGAACCTCAGTTTCTTTGGGATTCACGGCATAAATCGGGCCACTGAAAGGGCTTTCCAAAAGGTTCTTCAATGCTTTTCCACCGGGTTTGTGGACGTCGGACGAAGCACCGCACACTACGATGCTTTTCGGGTCGAGTAATTCTCTTGCTATCATATTAATAAGGTATTTAATTTCTTAAGTTGCCGCAAAGATAAGGTTTTTCCTCAAAACGCACAAAAAAAGCATAAATAGAAGCATGAAAAAAGAAAATCCCTACTTTTGCAAGAAAATTATTTGACTGCTACAAACCATTGACAATGACGACAAAGCAGCGTTTTATTTAAGTTGAAAAACAAACACGAATACAAGATGAATTTAGAAGAAAAGAAATCGTTTAATCGCCAATTCTGGCGTTTCTTGTGGGCCTCCATCCTCATCGGATTGTCGGCCTGCTTGGGAAATGTGGTGGATGCGATGATTGTGGGCAACCTGATCAACGAAGATGCGGTGAGTGCCATCAACCTTGCGCTGCCGTTGCTTCAGTT
Source organism: uncultured Bacteroidia bacterium (assembly GCA_902769815.1). GTDB lineage: Bacteria > Bacteroidota > Bacteroidia > Bacteroidales > F082 > Limimorpha. The sequence goes on from CACXQO010000081.1 coordinate 3,098, forward strand.
TATGTTCACCATCAATATGCTGTTGGCCGCTGGTGGAGGTATGCTGGTCGGTATGGAATTAGGCAAAAACGACACACGCCGGGCATCGTATGTCTTCACCATCTCCATTTTGGCCTGTCTGTTGGTGGGTCTTGTGTTGACTGGGTGCGGGGTGCTGATTCCCGATGCCGTGACACGGCTGTTGTGCGACCACGAGCAGCTTTATCAGCCCACTTACGATTACCTGCGGGTGACGCTGATAGGGGCACCGGCCTACTTGCTGATGTGGGGCATTGACACAATGGTCAGCGTCGATGGCAGTCCAAGGTTGGTGTCTGTATCCATCTTGGTGGACAATGTCGTTCACTTGGTGCTCGACGTGGTGTTCATCAAATATTTAGGCTGGGGCATCGAGGGTAGTGCATGGGCCACCGTCATCGGTCATGTCGTGGGCATTGCCCTGATGGGCATCCATTTCCTTTCCAAAGAGAACCATCTGCGACTCGGCTTTGGTCGTCAGAAACCCGTTTTCGGCGCTATCATTTCGCAAGGTGCGCCGTTGGCCATAGCCTCGGTCTGCCTGACGGTGCTGATGTTCTCGGCGAACAAAATCATCCTGTCGTCGTTGGGACGCACGGGTATCTATGCCTTTGCCCTCTGCATGAACTTGCTGCTGATTTACAACCTGTTTTTGGGAGGGGTCTGCCGCACCATCCAGTCGTTGGGCTCCATCCAAGTGGGCAAGGGCGACAACGAGGCTTTCAAGATGGTGTTGCGCAAGTCGTTCAATTTCATCACCGTGGCGATGGTCATCACCTGCATCTACGTATGGATATGGCCTGAGAGTATCGTGATGCTTTTTGGTGCCGACGAAAGCGACATGATTGCCGAAAGTTGCCATGCGTTGCGCATCTTCGCCGTCTGTCTCATCCCCTTCTGCTATATTTATACCATCATGGTCGTTTATAAACTCTACAACTACCACAAAATGGCACTTTTCATCTCCTTCGCCTTGTCGCTGACGGTCATCCCCATCATTGAGATGGTTGCCATTTTTGTGCTCCACAAGATGACGCACGTCAAATTTGAATTAAGAAATAACAAATAATATAGACATGAAAACATCCGCACCCTTAACTAAAACGCAATACGGACTCTACGTGGAATGTGTCAACCACCCGGAAGAGCCTTATTACGATGTACCTTTTTTCTATATCCTCGATGGAAGTTTGGACGAAGAACGGCTCCGTAAGGCTATTGAGACAGCGGTGTCCGCCCATCCGACCCTGTTTACGCGCATCAAATTGAACGAGCAGGGCGACCCCGTGCAAACCATCGATGACAGCGAAACGTTCAGCCTGAAGGTAGAGCATATCGATGACATTGAGGCTGTCAAGAAAACGATGATTCAGCCTTTCAACATCGTGGACGGCCGTCTGTTCTATATACGCCTGTTGCGCGACAAAGAGCATTTTTATTTTTTTCAGAATGTCCACCATACGATTTTCGACGGAAGCTCGCAGGCCATCATGTTGGCTGATATCGAGAAAGCCTACAACGGTGAGCCGTTGGAACCGGAGCAGGTGACGATGGCCCAGTTGGCTGTCGAAGAAGAGGAAGTGCGTCGGACAACTGTCTTTGAGGAAGATAAGAAATGGTATGCGGAAAACTTCGATTGCGATGATTGCTACTCTCCGCTGTTGCCCGACCGCGATGACAAGCAGTTTGTGGATGCCCTTCTGACACGGACAATGGCCGTGGACATGGATCGGATGGATACCTTCTGCAAGGCAAACGGCGTCTTCCGAAGTTCCGTTTTCACAGCGGCCTACGGCTATCTGTTGGCAAAATACAACAATGAGCAACAGGCCTTGTTCAGCACTGTTCATAACGGGCGTGCCGACAAGCGTTGCAGCCATACGGTGGGCATGATGGTGAAAACGGTGCCTGTGTATGCCAAGTTCGATGATGAAACCCACGTGCTCGACTTCATCAAAGCTGGAGAGGAGCAGATGAAAGGCTGCCGACAGCATGGGTTATACAGTTATAGCGATGCCCTCAACGATTTGGGGCTGCAACCTGCCACGCTATTTGTCTGGCACGGAAACACTTGGGGTGACAGACCGTTCTGCGGCAAGCCTATGGAGCTTGTTTTTCTCCGTAACAGCAGCCGCGAGGTGTCGCTCTATCTGAAGGTCGTTATCAAGGAAGGACGATTCGTGGTGGAAGCAGAGTATAACGGCAACGAGTACAGCGAAGCACTCATCAACCAGTTCATGGAGAGCTACGAGGCGGTCGTGGAAGGTTTCCTCACCGAGGAATACTTGCGCAATATCAACATTGCCACGAAGAAACAGGTCGAAATGCTCGATTCGTTCAATAATACCGACAGACCTTACGATGATTCGCAGACGGTGGTGTCGCTGTTCCGCCGTCAGGCCAAGGCCACGCCGGATGCCGAAGCCGTCGTTTTCAAAGACCATCGCTACACCTACGCTGAGGTGGATGACATGAGCGACCGCATAGCAGGTTATCTCATGTCCAAAGGATTGGGCGTGGGCGATGCTGTGTCCATCATCATTCCACGTTGCGAGTGGATGGCGATTGCCTCGCTCGGTATTCTCAAAGCGGGCTGTGCCTATCAGCCGCTTGACCCGAGCTACCCGAAAGAGCGCCTGAACTTCATGGTGAAGGATGCTGATGCCAAACTGCTTGTTGCCGACGAGTCGCTGCGTGACCTCGTTGACGAATATCAGGGCGATGTGCTGCTGACGAAAGACATCAAACAACTATCAACTGTCAACTGTCAACTATCAACTCCTATCACCCCATCCGATCGTTTCATCCTGCTCTACACTTCTGGCTCAACGGGTGTTCCCAAAGGTTGCCAACTGACGCACGGCAATCTGGTGAACTATTGCAACTGGTACTGGAAGTATTACGACCTGAAGCCGGAGCACAACGTGGCGGAATACGCCAGCTATGGCTTCGATGTGCATCAGGAGGGCATCTATCCGCCGTTGACGGCCGGTGCCACCGTACACATCATTCCAGAGGAACTTCGTTTAGACCTCGTGTCGCTCAACGAATATTTGGAGCGCGAACACATCACCCACACCTTTATGACCACACAGGTGGGCTATCAGTTTGCGTCGAACATCGAAAACCATTCCTTGATGCATTTGTCGGTGGCTGGCGAGAAATTGGCCAGTATTGCTCCGCCCGTAGGCTATCAATTGCACAACGGCTACGGACCCACAGAGGCCACCATACTCATCACCATCTATCCCGTCACGAAAAAAGACAAGGATGTGCCCATCGGCAAGCCTTTGGACAATGTGAAGCTTTATGTGGTCGATCAGCAAGGACATCGTCTGCCCGTGGGAGCTATGGGCGAACTGTGGGCAGCGGGACCGCAAGTGGCGCTCGGCTACTTGAACCGACCGGATAAAAACGCAGAAGTATTTATCCAAAATCCCTTCACCACCGAGGAGAAATACATCCGCGCCTATCGCACCGGCGACATTGTGCGTTACCTGCCCGATGGCAATATCCAGTTTGTGGGCCGCAAGGACGGACAGGTGAAGATTCGCGGTTTCCGCATCGAACTCAAAGAAGTAGAAGCAGTGATTCGCGAATATCCCGGCATCAAGGATGCCACCGTTCAAGCCTTTGACGACGAGGGAGGTGGCAAGTTCATCGCCGCCTATATCGTTGCAGATGAGCAGATTGACATTGAGGCACTCAACAACTTCATCCTCGACCAAAAACCGCCTTATATGGTGCCTGCCGTGACGATGCAGATTGAAAAAATTCCATTGAACCAAAACCAGAAGGTGAACAAAAAAGCCCTTCCGAAGCCCGAAAAGAAAGCGGAGGAGGCTGTGGTGGAGAGTAACGTGCCCATGAATCTGCTTGAGGAAGAGTTGCATAAGATGGTTGCCGACATCATTGGTAACACTGATTTTGGCATTACTACCGTTTTGGGACATGCCGGCCTGACCTCTATTTCTGCCATCAAGTTGGCCATACAAGTGAACAAGCGCTATGGCATTACCCTCGATGCGAAATCGCTCGTCAAAAACGGTACGCTACAAAGCATTGAAAATGAGATATGGAAACAGTTGTCTAACGGACAATTGGCAACGCAAGGGAAAACGGAAACCAACTCTCAACCCTCAACCCTCAACTCTCAACTAACAAGCGTTCCGCTTTCCTACGCCCAGACTGGCGTCTATTTCGACTGCCTGAAAAATCCCACATCAACGCTGTACAATGTTCCATTCTGCATTAAGTTCCAGAAGGATACAGATACAACAGTCCTTGCCGAGGCTATCAAGAAACTTGTTAAGGCGCATCCGGAGATGACGGTTCACTTCGGTAATGGCGATGAGGGCATCGTACAAACCGTTGATTTGGAGAAGGTTGTAGAGATACCCGTAAAGCAGATGAGCGAGGAGGAACTGGCGCAGTATAAACAGAACTATGTGAAGCCTTTCGACCTCGGCACAGGTCCGCTCTATCGTTTTGAGATAGTGACTACCGAAAAGCAGATCTATCTGCTGATGGATGTGCATCATCTTGTGTTCGATGGTGGCTCTGTTGACATCTTCCTGCAACAACTGTGCAGCCTTATGAACGGCGAGACGATCGAAGATGAAGACCAGAATTATGCTGCCTACGTGATGGCTGAAAAGGCCGCCGAGGGTGGGGCAGACTATCAGGCTGCTGCGGACTTCTTCAAAGAACGGCTGTCAGTGGTGGAGGCCGCCACGGAGGTTCGTCCCGACCTGCCGAATCCCGTCAAGGGTACAATCAGCAAGGCCATCTCTGCTCTTGACATCGAGGCTATAGACATCTTCTGTCGTAATAACAATATCACCCCTGCCCATCTGATGCTCACGGCTATCTATTATTCATTATCGCGCTTTGCCAATAGTGAACAGGTTTGCATTACCACCGTCTCAAGCGGTCGTTCCAACCTGCAAATCCGCAATACCGTGGGTATGTTTGTCAACACCCTGGCTTTGAGTGCAACGATTGGAAAACAAACGGTGAAAGAGTTCTTGCAGGAGGTGAGTGAAAACTTCGACGAGACGTTGAGCCACGAGAACTATCCGTTTGCGCAGATTGCCGCTGACTACGGCTTGACGGCTGAAATCCAGTTTGTTTATCAATTGGGAATGATTAGCCAATACGTCTGTCAGGGAACTCCATTGGAATTGGAGAATATGGAACTCCAAGTACCCAAGTTCCCCATTACTTTCTTCATTGCTCCGGTCGATGGACAGCCCAGTGTTTGTGTGGAATACGACAATGGCAAATATTCCGCTCGTCTGATGCAAAGTCTGGCCGATGCCGTCAAGGTAACGGTGGAGCGGATGATGGCAAATCCGGATGCCGCCTTGAACAGCATCTGCATCGTCAGTGATGAGGAGGCCGAGCGTATTATTAAGTTGGGCACAGGTAAGGAGATTGACGTAGATATTACCAAAACTTTTGCCAATCTCTTTACGGAGCAGGCGAAACGCACACCCGATGCGCCCGCTGTGGTCGATAAGGATAGCCAACTGACCTATGGCGAGATGGATCGCTACTCGAATGCTTTGGCGCACCAGTTGATTGACTTCGGCGTGCAGCCCAACGACTTCGTTTGCGTGATGCTCGACCGTTTCAAGGAATTTCCGTTGGCGGTATTGGCCATCCACAAGGCTGGCGCCGCTTATACGCCATTGGATTTCGAATATCCCAACGAGCGATTGAGTTATATGCTTGAAAACTCCGAGTCGAAGGTACTGATTACCTCGCACGATGTTTTGGAGGCCAAACAAGCCGAAGGCGACTTCAACACCGCTGCTGTCAGGACTTTCTTCATCGACGACTTCATGGCGGATGTGCCCAATGCAGAGCCTATCGACTTGTCGAATCCCGATGGTTTGGCTTATATGATTTACACTTCCGGCTCTACAGGCAAGCCTAAAGGGGCCATGCTTCATCAGGCCGGACTGCGCAACTTTATCGCTGTGGTCATCGACATGGAGCAACTCACCGCTGCCGACCGCGTCAGCGGACACCGTTCGTTCTCGTTCGATGCCCACATCGAAGATATGTACCCCGTGTTGACATTGGGCGGCTCGTTCCACATTATGCCGACGGAAATCCGCAAAGACCTTAATGCTATCCGTCAGTTCCTCATTGACCATCAAATCACAGGCGGTGGCTACTCGACGGCCATGACCAGTCTGCTGCTCAACACCTTCAACGACCTGCCCATCCGCTTTACTACGGGCGGTGGCGAGAAAATGGATGGTGTCTATAGTGACCATATTGAGATTATCAATGTCTATGGCCCGACCGAGTGTACCGACGACACCTCTTATTATAGCATTGCCCCTGGCCGCCGCGTGGAGAATATCCCGATTGGCCAAAGTGTGGCTAACAACTGGAACTTCATTGTCGATACCGCAGGCAACCTCGTGCCACAGGGCGTAGCAGGTGAGTTGTGCTTTGCCGGCATTCAGGTGGGTCGCGGCTATTGGCGACTGCCCGAGCGCACGGCCAAGTCGTTCGTCGATTGTCCGTTTGTCAAGGAAGACCGTTGGGGGCGTCCTGTCCGAATGTACCACACCGGCGACCTCTGCCGTTGGAACGAGGAGGGTCAGTTGGAGTACATCAGTCGTATTGACACACAAGTGAAATTGCGTGGTTTCCGTATCGAACTCGGAGAAATCGAGAGCAAGGCCTTGAATATCGAAGGCATCCGTCAGGCTGCTGCCGAGGTGCGCAAGGTGATGGGCAATGAGCATTTGGTACTTTACTACACTTTGGAAGCAAATGCAGCCCTTACCGATGAGGACATCCGCAAGACCCTTGCCGCCTCGTCATTGGCCGAATATATGGTGCCCGACGCCTATATGCAAATGGACACTATGCCGATGACCCCCAACGGCAAAATCAACCGCAAGGTATTGCCTATCCCTGAAATGAAACGTGTCACCGAGTATGAGGCTCCAAAAGGTGAGAAAGAAGAACTTTTCTGCAATATCTTCTCCGACATCCTGAAAATCAAGGAAGTAGGCGCTACGGACAACTTTTTCGAGATTGGCGGCACCAGTATCAACGCCATCAAGGTCATCGTTGAGGCCAGCAAACACGGCGTGCAGATTGTCTTCAACGACATCTTCAACCTGAAGACACCGAGGGCATTGGCGGAATATGTGAGCGGCAACGTTAATGCGGATTTGAAATCCGCAGCTCAAGAGTCGGGGATTTCAAATCCCCTCCAACAAACTATCGACAATTCCGAATACGCTGCTTTCATTCCTGTTTTGGACAAAAACAACCTCAACGCCTTCCGCGATGGCGAGCGTCTGCCCATTGGCGATGTACTCCTGACCGGTGCCACAGGCTATCTCGGCATCCACATCCTCAACGAACTGCTGACCCATTATCACGGAAAGATTCTCTGTCCGTTGCGTAGCAAGTCGGGAGACGACCCGACACAGCGACTGAAAACGCTCTATTTCTACTATTTCGGCAGGACGGAAGCCTTTGCGCATTTCGACGAGCGCGTCACGACTTTCGCTGCCGAAATCACCGAACCCGATGCGCTTGAACGGGCAGCAGAAAACCCTCAACTCTCAACTCTCAACTCTCAACTGACCGTCATCAACTGCGTCGCCAACGTGAAGCATTTCTCGGCTGGCAACGACATCGAAATGGTCAATATCGAGTCGGTGCGCCACTTGATTGCCTTCTGTCTGCACACGGGTTCGCGCCTCATCCATATCTCGACGAACAGCATTGCCGGCATCAGCATCGACAATGTCCCTGGACCCGAGGTCAAATTGTCGGAACAGAACCTCTACATCGGACAGAACATCGACGCCAACAAGTACGTCTATTCCAAGTTCAAGGCCGAGGAATTGGTGCTCGACGCCATCGCCCACCACGGTTTGAACGCGAAAATCATGCGTGTGGGCAACCTCTCGGCGCGCCAGAAGGACGGTGAGTTCCAGATCAACTTTAACACCAACAACTTCCTCGCGATGTTGCGTGCCTACGTGGTCATCGGAATGGTGCCTTACAAAGCCCTCGACGAGCGTTTCGAGTTCTCGCCCATCGACGAAGTGGCCCACGCCATCATGCTATTGTCGCAAACGCCGAAAGAATGTACGGTGTTCCATCCGAACAACACCCATCGCCAGTTCCTGTCCGACATCCTCAACGGTTTCGCCGAGGCGGGCATCACGTTGAAACGTGTGGAGACCGAAGAGTTCCAGCAGGCCCTCGACCGCATGATGGAGAACCCCGACCTCGTCACCCTGCTTCGTCCGCTGATGGCTTACGACATGGGGAAGTTATGTCCACCGTTTTGTCGATACGATTGTTGGTTTCGACTATTTCAATGTGTAGACCATAAACAGCCTGAAATAACAAGAGCCGCCCGATTGGACGGCTCTCTTGCTTCTCATACGACAGGAAGAAGTTGGTAAGTCATTTCCTGAAATAGTCGCTTTCTACGCAATCGCGAAGCAAGCGATAATGCGTGCGGTTGAACAGGCCTTGCCGACAAAGTTCCTCGATTTCGTCCAACGACATCCATTTCACCGACTCGACTTCTTCGGGCTGTAGCCGCAACATCTCAACCTGAACATTGCTTTTCAATAAATACAAAAAGGTGAATTTGTACTCATAGCGCCTGATTTTCACCAATTCCAGTTCGCTCTTGGTGGCCGAAAGCCCAATTTCTTCCTTCAACTCTCGCAGCATTGCCTTTGCAAAGTCGGTTTCGCCACTCTTCACGTGACCAGCGGTGGTGGCATAATAATTCCCTTTGGCAGGTGCCACTTTCTGAATCAAGTATTGGCAATGATTGTTATAGACATACACCGCCACAATCGGAATCATCAACCCGGGCGGAACACGTTTCCCCCGCTCTATGGTCTGACCCGTCGGTCTCAGTTCTCTGTTATATAAATCAAGGATTTCCATAGTGCGCACAATTCATTAATCGTGGCGCAAAGATACACATTTCCCATGAAAACCAAACAAAAAACCGCAACCCAGTAGAACCGGATTGCAGAAAAAAAATATTAACCAAATCGAAGAGACACCCTGAACTCATGTCTCCTCATAACAATCTCGCAGAAAGTTGTGTTCGAGCACTTGCGAAATCTGGATCAATTGAGCCAAATCAATACTCTTTCTATTGAACAATTTGTAGATATTGGACTTCTCGCAACAAATGGCTTTGGCGAGCCAAGCGACCGTCCTTCCTTGACGCGACAACTCTTCATGGATCATGTTGCCTACGTGAACGTCTTTCATTACGAACTTCATAATATGCGTTTTTCAAATTCGGCGCAAAGATAATTTCTCATATAAACATGAAACAAAAAGCCAATAAAAAACGAATCAAATTTTATCAAATAATGAATAATTCATATTTTTGATTATCAGATTATTACAATAATAATCAAATAAAATCAAATATACAATCAAAATTTGATTGGATAGTAATGAATTTTTATTAATTCGCTAATTACCAATTCTTTAACAAATCTTGCAAAAACAACTGCAAATTCGACTTGTCGGCGAAAACCTCATGCAGTTTCAGCGAGCGAGTCCAAACGGCCTGATAGGTTTTGCCCGTCAGTGCGGCGGCCTGCACCTCGGTAATGCCCAAGACATACATGCAGCAATACACCACATCGAAGCGTTTCAGGCGTGGATACCTCTCGATGATTTTGACAGAAAACTTGGGAAACACGGCATCCACGGCATTGACAAGTTTGGTCATCTGGCTCTCGGACAACACCAGTTCGGGATAGGAAGCACCTGCCTTCACATTGGCATCCTTCACCATGCAAACACGCTTGCAAATCGGCATCTCAAAAAGGGTATCCATTTTCTTGTCAAAGGGCAGTTTTTGGAAGTCGGGACTGGAGATAGCCTTCTCCAACTCAAGTTCTAACGACCTGATTTTCTCTTCCTTACGGCTTGAGGCTTTCTTGGTGGAGGAAATCTCATCCTCAAGTAAGGTCTTCAACTTTTCGTGAGCCGCAATGTCCCTCAAATGGCGTCGCTTGCGCTTCGAAATCACAATGCTGTCCACAACGAGAATCACCAACAACACAACTACAGACATCAATACAAAGAAAAACAAATCCTTCTGTTTCAACTCTTTGCAACGCGCCTTGTAATCCTCGAATAGCATAATCATCTGGGTCTTGTCGTCGCTTTTTGCCATTTGAGCCAAATAAATGTCTGACAGCAGTTCGCCATAGTAGGCAGCCTTTAACGAATCACCTAAAATATTGGCAGTCTTTACGATACGACAATACGACTTGATTGTCTGTCGAGGCAGCAAGGGGAAACTCCGCTCATAATTGTAGAGCACGGAATCATATTGTTGTATCTCATAATAAAAATAGCCAAGCGACAGACGCACCTGCCGCCTCAGCCTATCATCTTCGGCCAACTCCAAGGCATGATGAAGCAAATTGTATGATGCCTTTGGCTCACCCGCGTTGTACAAATCGATGGAACGGTGAATCAAACTGCTGTAATGCTGGTGAAGATCGTTGGTTTTCAGTCGTTCATGGATACTGTCGGACCGCTTGTAATACGCCATCGCACCAAACCTGTCGTCTTGCGCCAGCTTAATATCCCCCATCAATTCAAAATTAGCGGCAATGCCTTGTTGATTGTTCTCTTTATCAAAACATTGGATCGATTTTTCCAAACACTCCATAGCCACATCCCAAGCGTCGTAGGTATAGAAAAACCATGCCAATCGGTCATAAATCAAGGCCTTAAGATGCTCATAATCAAGATTGGGTTTTGAAAACGAAATCACTCTGTACTCCTCCGACAATCCGTCCATCATCCACAAGGCGTTCAAGTAATCCGAAAACGCCTCCACGTGTTGATCGGTCTTGTTTTCCTCGACGACTGCCTTGCAATAATAGGCCCGAGCCTTTTGGAAAGACAAAGCCTTGTTTTTCCGCGAATAGTCGACTCCGGGAAGGATGGAATCATAAAACGCGAAAGCCTCCAGCATGGCTTCGTCATTTTGAACCGGAAAGTGGTTCTTGCAACGAATCTCCGTCTTCAACAATTGATATTCAGCATATTGAAACGGTGATTTGCGATGCAAGGCTTCCTCATTCAAGGTGTCGGCAATGCTGTTGAAAACCCGAAAGGCACTATCGGGATGGACATCAATCAGACCATGGACCGAAGCAAACTCAGGTCGACGATTGGCCAAAGACTCATATTCGACCGATCTCCTGCAAGAAACCATTACAAGCAAATACGCCGATGCTATGAATGGCCAAAACCTCATGGAAGCCAATTGTTATTTTGCGAACATATCCTTGATGCCGCCCAACGAGCCGAGCATATTGGAAGCCTCGTAAGGTAAGTAGACGGTCTTATTCTGCTGACCTCCAGCCACTTCCTTCAAGGTTTCGATGTACTTGACCGCCAAAAGGTAATTGACCGGGTCGGCACCACGGTCGGCAACGGCTTCGGCAATGTTTCGGATGGCCGTGGCTTCGGCTTCGGCTTGCAGCACCTTGGCCTTGGCCTCACCTTCAGCCTTCAGAATGTTGGCCTGCTTCTCGGCCTCAGCCGCATTGATTTCGGCCTGCTTCTCGCCTTCGGAGTTCAAGATTTGGGCTTGCTTCTCACCCTCGGCCTTCAGGATTTCGGCACGACGGTTACGCTCTGCCTGCATCTGGAGTTCCATGGTGCGGCGGATGCTTTCAGGAGGTGTAATATCCTGTAGTTCAACGCGATTCACTTTCACTCCCCACTTGTTTGTGGCATCGTCAAGCACCGTGCGTAGTTTTGAGTTGATGGTATCGCGCGAGGTCAAGGTTTCGTCAAGTTCCATCTCACCTACCACGTTACGGAGCGTGGTTTGAGTCAATTTTTCGATGGCCACGGGCAGGTTCTGGATTTCGTAGACGGCCTTCATCGGGTCAACGATTTGGAAATAGAGCAAGGCATTGATTTCGGTCATCACGTTATCCTTTGTGATAACACTCTGTTTATCAAAATCATATACCTGCTCACGCATATCAATGCGAGTGGTTCGGTAGATGCCACCATTCTGACGGCGAGCGATGGTTTCCTTGGCCTGCTCCACGATGGGCAGGATGACATTGATGCCCGCGTTCAAAGTGCGGTTATACTTGCCAAGACGCTCGACAATCATGGTTTCCGACTGCGAAACAATCTTGATGCCCCGAAGGATGTAAATCACGACGAGTGCGACTAAAACGATCAGTACGACATTAGTAATGCTCATGGTTCTATTTTTTTAACGGTTACTATTATGCTGTCAAGTTTTACGATTTCAACCGACTGCCCCTTTTCGATGACAGATCCGTCTTCCGAAACGGCCTTCCAGTCGTCGCCATCGATGGCCACGCGGCCTGTATGTTGCGCTGCATCAATGCGTTCAGACACAACACCTCTCCTTCCGATGATAGCTTCAGCATTGGTTTTCACGTCTTTTGACTTTTTCTCAAGAAAACGCATGACGACAGGGCGCAAGAAGATAAAGGTCAGCAACGAAACAACGGCAAAGATGACGATTTGCCATGTGACGCTATCCAAACCCAATCCAGCAGCAAGAGCGGCAAAACCCGCACCGATAGCGAAGCAAATGACCCCAAAACCAGAAGTGGCGATTTCGAGGATGACCAATACGATGGCGGCAATGAGCCAAATTTGATATGTTTGCATAAGAACACGATTTTATTCGGCAAAAATACTAATTTTCAGAAACTCAATAGATTTTTTGCGTTTTTTTGCCTCCGTCAATGCTTCACTTTCTTTCCGCCCATGCGCAAACGGATGGCCGTGACCACCTTTTTCGTGTAAAGCGGGAAGTCGTTTTTCATAATCCAGTCGTAATAAGGTGGCTCCTTGCGGAAGATGTCCTCCACGCGATGGCCCTTGTATTTGCCGAACATGAATACCTCCTTGCCTTCATCGTCGAAGATGATTTGGCCTGAGAGGTCGGCATTTTTGTGGTGGGCTGAAAAATCTGCCAACTGCTTCATGTCGTTCACTGGGCCTTGGGATATTTTGCCCTTTGCATCCTCGTAATCAACGCCTTGGTAACGGTCGAGCATGGCGCGAAGCACATCGTATGTGGCGCGTGTGTCGGCAATGGCACCGTGTGCACCTTCCAATTCGGCGTGGCAGAAGAAACGATATGCCCCTTTCAGCGTGCGCGGTTCCATCTTCATAAAAATGTTCATCACATCGATGAAGCCACGGTCCTTGAGGTCGAAATCGTAATCGACGCGGAGAAACTCTTCCACCAAAAGAGGAAGGTCGAATTTCAAAATATTGTAGCCCGCAAGGTCGGCGTTGCCGAGAAATTGCGCGATTTCCTTGGCTTTTTCGCGGAATGTGGGCTTGTCGGCCACCATTTCGTTGGTGTAGCCATGCACTGAAGTGGATTCCGCCGAGATGGGAATCTCAGGATTGAGGAGCCATTCGCGCTGTTCTTCCTCACCGTTCACATTGATTTTCAGCACACTTATCTCCACAATACGGTCGTGTGAAGTGTTCAAGCCTGTCGTTTCCAAGTCGAAGAAGGCTATCGGTCGTTTCAGATTAAGTTCCATGAAGTTTTCAAATTTGAGCGCAAAAATAATACATAAAACGCAGCGATATTCAATTTTTTCTTACTTTTGCCCCACTTTTCAAACAAAAACGAACATTTAGAAAGTATCAAATTATTGAAAGACATGATGGAAGAAAATGAAATGAATGAAATGCAAGAAAAAGACGAACTGTTCTCAAAGGCAGTGAAAGCAGGCAAGAGGACTTACTTTTTCGATGTGAAAGCAACCAAAAACGATGAGAAGTACATCACCATAACCGAGAGCAAACGCCGTTTCGACGAGGGTCTGCAGCGTTTCTTCTACGAGAAACACAAGATTTTCCTCTACAAGGAGGATTTCGAGAAGGTTTCGAAGGGCTTGAACGACGCCATCAACTTCATCGAGACGGGCGAATATCCTGCCGACTACTACGATCAGCCGGAGCCTCGCCGCTACGACAATAATGTGGAAGGCAAAAGCCACAACGAAATCGACAGCGCCATCGACAAATGGTTTGACAACTTGGACAAGTAATTTTCACCGAACAGAAAACTAACAACAGAGGTCGCCTTGGTGCGGCCTTTTTTGTTGCAAACTTCCGAAAAACACAAACTTATCAACAAATCGCGCCGATGTTGATAACTTTCCGCAAACCACGGCAACAAAACACGGTAAAACTCGTAATTTTGTAGCGCAAATTTTGACTGAAATGGGAAAGACTATAGCGATTGCAAATCAGAAGGGTGGCGTGGGCAAGACCACCACGGCCATCAACTTGGCGGCAAGTTTGGCCGTCCTCGAATATAAAACCCTACTCATCGATGCCGACCCGCAAGCCAACGCGACTTCGGGCGTGGGCATCGACCCTAAAAGCGTGGAAACCAGCATTTACGAGTGCATCATCGACAATGTTGACCCGAAAACCGTCATCACCGAGACGGAAACGCCCAACCTCTATCTGATTCCCGCCCACATCGACTTGGTAGGCGCAGAAATTGAGATGATTAACCTGCCCAACCGCGAACAGATGATGAAACATGCCCTCGCCGATATTAAAAAGGAATACGACTTCATCATCATCGACTGCTCACCCTCGTTGGGCTTGGTCACGGTCAATTCGCTCACTGCAGCCGATTCGGTCATCATCCCCGTGCAATGCGAATATTTTGCCCTCGAAGGTCTTGGCAAACTGTTGAATACCATCAAGATAGTGCAAACCCGCCTCAATCCCGACTTGGACATTGAAGGCATACTGCTCACCATGTTCGACACCCGTTTGCGCCTATCGAAACAGGTCGTGGAAGAGGTGAAGATGCACTTCCAAGACTTGGTTTTCAACACCATCATCAACCGCAACACGCGTTTGGGCGAGGCCCCCAGTTTCGGCAAGTCCATCATCATGCACGACGCAGCCAGCGTGGGTGCCATCAACTACCTCAACCTTGCGCGAGAGATATTGGAAAAGAATCACATCACTAAAAACGCATAAACCGCCATGTCCGACAAAAACAGAAGAGCCTTGGGCCGTGGCTTAGACGCCATCCTGCAAAGTCCCGAAACCGACATCACCAGCAAAGACATCAGCGGCGATTTCGTGGCCGGTGCCATCGCCGAAATCGACATCAACCTCATCGAAACCAACCCCTTCCAGCCCAGAACGGAATTCGACGAAACAGCCTTGAAAGAGTTGGCACAGTCCATCAAGGAACAAGGTGTGGTCCAGCCTGTTACGGTCAGGAAACTCGGCTACAACAAATACCAACTCATTTCCGGCGAGCGCCGACTGAGAGCCTCCAAAATGGCAGGTTTGGCCAAGATTCCGGTGTTCATCCGCGTGGCCAACGATGAGCAGATGCTTGAATTGGCCCTCATCGAAAACATCCACCGCGAGAACCTGAACGCCATCGAAGTGGCCATTTCCTACCAACGCCTCATCGATGAGTGCAACATGACCCAAGAGGAAGTGAGCGACAAGGTTGGCAAGAGCCGCAGTGCCGTGGCCAATTTCCTGAGACTGTTGAAGTTGCCCGCCGAGGTGCAAATCGCCATCCGCGACGGACATATCACCATGGGACACGCCCGCGCCCTCATCAACATCACTGACAAGGAGCAGCAACTGAAACTCCTCCAGCAGATTATAGAGGGAGAGATGAACGTGCGCCAAACCGAGGAATTGGCCGAGAAAGCCAAGAATCCAGAGGCCAAGGAGCGGAAACAGACCAACTTCATCCCCGAGCATTTCAAGAGCAAAATCAAGACCTTGTCGCAAACCCTGAACACCAAAGTGAAGGTGACGCGAAACGTGAAAGGCCAAGGCAGCGTGGTCATCGACTTCAAGGACGAGGCCGAGTTTGACCGCATCATGGAATTGTTCAACAACAAATAAATGCCATGCCGCGCCGCTTCTTGTTTTTGCTGGGCTTCATCCTGATTTTCGCCTTTCAGAAAACGGAAGCGCAAAACGTGGTGTTCGACACCATCGGCAACACCATCATCACTGCCGACACCATCGTAAAACAAGAGAAACCGTCCAAAACCGCCAAGGCGAAAAAGCCGCATAGCCCGACGAAAGCCACTATCATGTCGGCCTGCCTGCCCGGATTGGGACAGATTTACAACGGCAAATGGTGGAAAGTGCCCATTGTTTATGCCGGTTTGGGCGGACTCGGCTATTTGGTTTACAGCAACTATTCCGAATATCGGGCCTACCTTCACGCCTACGAGTTCAAGACGGGCGACCTGCCCGAAGGCGTGACCCTCACCGAGCATGAAACCGATTTGGCCAACAGGTACGCCGACTCGCAGTTGCAAACCTATAAGGAATCTTATCGCCGTGATTTTGAGTTCTATACCATCCTCACGGTGGCGTGGTACGGGCTGAACATCTTGGACGCCTGCGTGGACGGGCATCTTTATACTTACGACATCAGCGACGACCTCAGCCTCAGCGTCGACCCTTATTTTAGGCCAATGGAAACGCCTATAAAAATGCCGCAATACGCCAAAGTGGGGCTGTCATTTCAACTGAATTTTTAACCATGAAAATCGCCATAATCGGATACGGAAAGATGGGCCACGAGGTGGAAAAAGCCGCCCGCGCCCG
>CACXQO010000082.1 GCA_902769815.1 uncultured Bacteroidia bacterium
ATTGGCATAGGTCGTCACCTTGCCTTCCTTTTCTTCTTCGATGGCCTTAGCAAGTGTCCCTCGACGGGAACGCGAAGGATTCACAATGCGGCGTTCTGTTACGCTCACTCCATTTGATTCACGAAGGAGTGCCTCCAACGAAGCCGCAAACGGATTGTCTGTGCTGAATCTTAATGTAATCGTTTCCATTTTGTCATAATATTCCGCCTGCAAATATAAACATTTTTCCTTGATACAAGGTTTTTGTTGCCCAATCGCTTTATTTTGTACTTTTGCACAAAATTCAAAATCCAACAAAGATGAACGGCACCTTATATATTTACAACAGCCTCTCGCGCTGCAAGCAACCTTTCAAACCCTTGAACGCCCCGCATGTGGGCATGTATGTCTGCGGTCCCACCGTTTATGGGGACGCACACCTCGGCCACGCGAGGCCGGCCATCACTTTCGACTTGGTTTTCAGGTATTTGAAGCACCTTGGCTACAAAGTACGTTATGTGCGCAACATCACCGACGTGGGCCATTTGGAGCACGATGCCGATGAAGGCGAGGACAAAATCGCAAAGAAAGCCCGCCTCGAACACCTTGAGCCGATGGAGGTGGCGCAATACTACACCAACCGCTACCACGCCGCGATGGACAAGCTGAACGTGCTGCGCCCCTCGATTGAGCCGCACGCTTCGGGTCACATCATCGAGCAGATTGCAATGGTGCAGAAAATCCTCGACCACGGCTATGCCTACGTCGAAAACGGCTCGGTGTATTTCGACATCGAGAAATATAACAAGGAGCACCCTTACGGCATCCTTTCGGGACGCAACTTCGAAGAAATGCTCAACACCACGCGCGAACTGAGCGGTCAAGAGGAGAAACACAACCCCGTCGATTTCGCCCTTTGGAAAAAGGCTGAGCCCAAACACATCATGCGTTGGCCTTCGCCTTGGAGCGACGGTTTCCCGGGCTGGCACATGGAGTGCTCGGCGATGGGTTGCAAATACCTTGGCGAGACCTTCGACATCCACGGCGGTGGTATGGACCTCATGTTCCCGCACCACGAGTCGGAGATTGCGCAAAGCGTGGCGGCCAACGGCAAGCAGCCTGTCACCTATTGGATGCACAACAACATGATCACCATCGGCGGACAAAAGATGGGCAAGTCGCTCGGCAACTTCATCACCCTTGATGAGTTCTTCAACGGCAGCCACATCAACGCCAAGGGCGAAGAGATGATTGCGCAGCCCTACAGCCCCATGACCATACGCTTTTTCATCTTGCAAGCCCACTACCGCAGCACCTTGGACTTCTCGAACGAAGCCCTTCAAGCCGCCGAAAAGGGTTACAACCGCCTGATGGAAGCCGTAAAATCCGCCAAGACCCTGAAAGCCACCGATGGCGCACAACCGCTTGACATCCAAAAGATTGTGGATGCTTGCTACGATGCCATGAACGACGACTTCAACAGTCCCATCGTCATCGCGAACCTGTTTGAGGCCGTGCGCATCGTGAACACCGTGAAGGACGGTAAGGCACAAATCAACGCCGAGGAATTGGCTTTGCTCAACAAACTTTTCAACGACTTCGTTTTCGACATCCTCGGCTTGGTGGAAAGCAATGCCTCCGACGGCAGCGGTGCCCTCGTCGACGGCCTGATGCAGACCATCATCGACATCCGCAAGCAAGCCCGCGCCAACAAGGATTGGGCAACGAGCGACAAGATTCGTGACAATCTTGCCAAACTTCACATCACCTTGAAGGACGGCAAGGAAGGCACAAATTGGGTGATGGACTAACTGATTGACTATTAACCCCTAAAACATAATATCATGGCATACAAATTCAAGAATCTCGTCTTCGAAGGCGGCGGCGTGAAGGGTATCGCCTATGTCGGCGCGTTGGAAGTATTGGAAAAAGAGCAAATACTGGGTAATATCAAGCGCGTGGCCGGCACTTCGGCTGGCGCTATGGTGGCGGTCCTTATCGGTTTGGGTTATTCCGCCGAGGAATTGAAAGACATCCTATGGAAAATCAACTTCAGGAACTTCTTGGACAGTTCATGGGGCATGGTGCGCAATACCGCCCGCCTCATTCAGGATTACGGCTGGTACAAGGGGGATTTCTTCCGCAACCTCATGGCCGACTACATCAAAGCCAAAACCGATGATGGCGAAATCACCTTCAAAGGCATCAGGAAATTGCAAAAGGAAGGGAAACCGTTTATGGACATCTTCTTGATTGGCAGCGACTTATCCACTGGATACACAAAAGTATTCAGTTACGATTCCACGCCCGACATGAAAGTGGCCGATGCTGCCCGCATTTCCATGTCCATCCCGCTGTTTTTCGCCGCAGTTCATGGCCAGTCCGACGACCATATCTATGTTGACGGCGGCCTTTTGGAAAACTATGCCATCAAAGTCTTTGACCGCACGGACTTTGTTTCCAAAAGCGGCATCAGAAGAACCGACTATTACGAGAAAGTCAACTCCTCATCGAGAAAGAAGAAAAGCGGCCTTGAGTTCGAATATGTGTACAACAAGGAAACCCTGGGCTTCCGCTTGGATGCCAAGGAAGACATCGCCATGTATCTCGAACATGCCGACCCTCCGGTTAAGGAAATCAACAACTTGTATTCTTACACCAAAGCCTTGGTCACCACGCTCATCGACTTCCAAAACAACGTGCACCTGCACAGCGACGACTGGCAGCGCACGATTTACATCGACACGCTCGGCATCAGTTCCATCGATTTCGGCCTATCGGACACGAAAAAACAGAAACTCGTCGATTCCGGAAGGGAACACACCGAGGCCTATTTCAAGTGGTACAACAACGACGAGGAGAAAGCGAACAAATAACCAAATTGCATTTTTAACCAAACAGAGAACCAATTATGAAACAAAACAGCCACCTTGTACGCAAAGGTGCAATTCTCATTTTGACCTTAGTGCTTGCCCACTCTTTCTCACAGGCGCAAGAGCCCTCTTTTTTCAGTTACGACAACCGCACCTTCTTTGAGGGCGACTTGCGTTTCGGCAAATACTTTCCTTTCGAGCCGCGCCATGCCTACATGAAGGTCTTGCCCCAATACGGCCTCGACCTACGCATAGGTCGGCAAACCGACGGTCGCGCCCAATGGGAAAAAGACTTCAACTACCTGAATTACGGTGCTTTCCTGCGTTTCGAGAAAAACAATGTGGACAGCATCCAGTTCATGGACCGCGACGAAAACGGCTATGAGCGAGAAACTTGGCGCGCCCTCGGCGACTGCTATTCGTTAGGCGGTTTCATCAACGGGCATCTCTATCGCGGCAAGTATTGGTCGTTCGACTACGACATCATGGGCGGCTTTTCGTTCTGGACCAAGCACGGCGACGAGTTCATCGGCTCGGTGGCCAACGTGCATTTGGCCATTGATGCAGGCCCGACCTTTATGATTGAGGACAACTTCGACCTCACGCTGCGCTACCAGTTCTCACATTCGTCGAACGCTGCTTTCAGGCTGCCCAATTGCGGTATCAATGTGTTCAGTTGGGTAGTGGGAGTGCGCTATCATCCGAACGGCAGACCCATGTTTGTCACCAAAGAGCAACCTCGGCCAAAATTCCAGAAATCCACCTCGATTTTTGCCACGGAATCGGTCGGCATTTTGCAAACCAACGAATGGATGCGGACTTACCAAACCGCCGACGGCACTATGGTCAGCGACCTGCCCAACGAGCGGCCGTATTACTTCGCCGATGTCATCCAACTTGGGGTACACCGCCAGTTCCATCCCAAGTTCAGTTACGACATTGCATTGGATTTCGGCTGGACCGGTGAAACCAAACGCATGTACGAAAAGGCCCATCAGATGTACGGCGATGGACACGAATACTTCACCGGCGACGATGCCATCCCTTTGATGGAATTTAGTTTCTCGCGTGGTTTGCATTTGGCGACTTCAGCGATGTTTGAAATCAACTACAACCGCTTCGCGTTCTGCCTCGGCGGGGCTTATTACCTCTGGCATGGTATCTATTACGGCACCGACCAAAAGAAAACTTGGGGCTTGGCCGAGTCGTCGGAGAGCAACTTCGAGGACACCTACCTGCCACCTTGCTACCGCACTTTCTATGGTCGCTTGGGGTTCAAGTATTATTTGGGCGAAAACCGCAACATGTTCGTAGGCAGTTTCATGAAAGTGCATGAGGCTGTCATCGACTATGCCGAGTTTACTTTCGGCATCAATCTGTTCAGTTGGAAAGACCGACGGTAATCACTCGCCGTAATCTACTTCCTTTAGCAAATTGCCCTGTTCGTCGTAGAATTTCCAGTGGCCACAGTGCTTGTCCTCCTTATAGAAACCCTCATGATACAGGTTGCCGTTTTCCTGCCAAACGGTGGCTGCCCCCGTGCGCTTGCCGTCCTTGAAAAAGCCGTGGCTTTGCATCCGGCCATCAGGGAAATAGGCGAACCATTCCCCTTCGCGCTCACCGTTTTTTATGCTGCCCTCCATCTTCACCTGTCCCGAGGAGTAATACTCGACTTCTCTCACGCAATCGCCTGATTTAGTGAACAATCGCACCACTTGAGGTCTCCCGTCAGGATATGAAATCATCACTTTTTCGGTCAGCCGGGGCGAGCAGGAAGCAAGAGCCAACGCCATTACCAATAATAAGAATAACTTTTTCATTTTCAATGATTTATTTACTTGTTTTCAAATGGCTGCCACGGTGTGACAGCCCTACAATTATCGATTGAATTCCAATCTTTGTCCTTTGTTTTCGTCGTAGAAAAGACCGTTTTCATACACCAAATTGCCGTTCACGAAGGTGTGTGACACGCGGGAACGTATCCACATGCGCTTGTAGGGCGTCCAATGGCACTTGGTGAACTCATTGGCGGTCGAAATCACATGCCTGTCGTTCAAATCCACAAGCGCCAAGTCGGCGTGATAGCCTTCGCGGATGAAGCCTCGGCGGTCGATTTGGTACAAAATGGCCGGATTGTGGCACATCCATTGCACCACTTGCGGGAAAGTCAACATACCGTCCAGAACCCATTCGAGCATCACTTCCAACGAATGTTGAATGGACGCGAATCCTGACTTGCTGGTGAAATAGTTGCCCGTGTATTTCTCGTTGCGACGATGCGGGGCGTGGTCGGAGGCGATAGTGTCAATCAGTCCGTTTTGGATGCCCTCCATCAACGCAACCTTGTTCTTTTCCGCCTTGATGGCCGGATTGCACTTGATGCTGAATTTCATTTTCCTGTAGTCATCGTCGCAAAAACGCAAGTAATGCGGACAAGTTTCTGCCGTTATCTTCTTATCTATCAATGGAATGTCATTCCTAAACAATTCCAATTCCCTTGCCGTGGAAACATGCAGGATGTGGAGTTTGGCATCCGTTTTTGAGGCCAAATCGACGGCTTTTGAGGAAGAAATGTAACAAGCCGTTTCAGTGCGTATCTTGGGATGCAGATGGGCTTTTGACTCCACGATGTCCCTTTTCACCATCTCTTCATACAACTCCGTATTGTGCTGGATAAGTTCCTCGTCCTCGCAATGCGCGGCAATCAGGCAGGGCGACTCCTTGAATATGGCTTCCAGAACCTCATCCTTATCGACAAGCATATTGCCCGTGCTGCTGCCCATAAAAACCTTGATACCACAGACTTTCTTCGGATCGGTTTTCACGATTTCCGAAAGGTTGTCGTTGGTCGCGCCCAAATAGAAGGAATAGTTGGCCAACGACTTTTCGGCGGCAAGGTCAAACTTCTGTTGCAGAAGCTCTTGCGTGGTGGTTTGAGGGTCGGTGTTGGGCATGTCCATAAACGAGGTCACGCCACCGGCCACGGCTGCATGGCTTTCGGTGTAGATGTCCCCCTTGTAGGTCAAGCCCGGCTCACGGAAATGCACATGCTCGTCGATGATGCCCGGAATGAGGTATTTGCCTGTAGCGTCAATCTCATGCGCCAGTTCCATGTCAAAACCTGTAATCTCGTCCGTCGAGGGGTCGTCCCCTTCCCTAATAATCTTGGCAATCTTGCCGTCAGAAACAAAAACACTTGCCACGAAGGTCTGGCCTTCGTTGACAAGTGTCGCATTTTTAATAAGATAGTTCATTTTCTCGGTTTTATCTTTCCTGTCAAACCCCTCCAACGCAAATTGATGACCCCGAAAACGGCTTCCTTGAAGATGCCTTTGCTCATCTTCGACTGACCCTCGCGGCGGTCGGTGAAGATGATGGGCACTTCCTCAATCTTGAAGCCAAGTTTCCAAGCGGTGTATTTCATCTCGATTTGGAAGGCATAGCCAACGAACTTGATTCTATCCAAGTCGATGGTTTCGAGCACTTTGCGTGTGTAGCACACGAAGCCTGCCGTGGTGTCGCGCACCTGCATCCGCGTGACGAAACGCACGTATGCCGAAGCGTAATACGACATCAAGACGCGACCCATCGGCCAATTGACTACATTGACACCCGTTTTGTAGCGCGACCCGACAGCCAAATCAGCACCATTGGCGCAAGCATCGTGCAGTCGCGACAAATCATCAGGATTGTGGGAGAAGTCGGCATCCATCTCGAAAACATACTGATATTCACGCTCCAAGGCCCACTTGAATCCTGTAATGTAAGCCGTTCCGAGGCCCAACTTGCCCGCCCTTTGAATCATAAACAGGCGGTCGCCGAACTCCGTCATCAGCGTTTTCACGATGTCGGCGGTGCCGTCGGGGCTGTTGTCGTCGATAATCAGAATATCGAACGCCATCGGCAGGCTGAAGACGTAGCGAATGATGTTCTCAATGTTCTCCTTTTCCTTGTAAGTCGGGATGATGACCAAATTCTCTGACATAAACCAAGTTCGTTTTCCTATCAACGCGCAAAGGTAATGAAAATTGCAGACAAAACGACAGAAATGCAGAAAATTGATTTTGCCAACATTGAGGAACACCCTTATAGTTGCTCCAAATCTCCAATTTTTTCATAGATTTGGAGCAAGTATAGGCTATAGTCGCTCCAAATCTCGAATTTTTTGCATGATTTGGAGCAAGTATAAGCACCTTATGGCAACTTGAACAGGTCGTCCATCATGACTTCGCTTTGCGCCATGCCCCAATACTTGTTATGCGTTAGCCCAAAGGTGGTGATGAACGTCAGGTGTAGCGCAGCCTTGGTTTTCGTATGGTGGCGAAAGACTGACATTTTGGTTCTCAGGCGTTTGCTGTAGTCGTCGGTGATGGTGTAGGAATGTTTGCTGTATTTCATCTCGCAAATGTTAATCACATCGTCGGCGCGGCTCAAAAGCAGGTCGATTTGTGCGCCTTCCCACTCGGTTTCGTCCTCGTCCACCATAGGTTTCGTACTCCATCCGTAGGCGTTGGTCAAAACGCCTGAAATCCCTAACTTCTTCTTAATCTGTGGAATATGATGCAAACAAACCCGCTCGAAGGCATATCCCGCCCAAGAGTCGTGGGTATGTTCGTCGAGGTTGCTCCAATATTGGCCGTCTTGCCCTGAATGTTTGGCCACGAAGCGAAGATGGAACAAGGTGAACAAGTCGGTGAGTTGATACAACATACCCTTCGACTTCCTCCCCATTGAGGAATAGGAGCGGATGAAATCGCAGAGTTGCAAGTCTTTCAAGGTCTTGGTCAATGCGCCGCCCGAAGGCAGTTTGAGTGCTTCCTTCAACTCTTGTTGCGTCATACCTTTCCCGTTGCCGACCAGTTCCTCAACCACCTGACGGGCCATCGTGGAGTCCTTGAACAGCGAGCGGAACAGGAAATTGTATTCCGTGCGCAACGGTGCGCCATCGGCGAAAAAGAGCCTGTCGATGTTTTGGGCGAAGGTGAGGTTTTTGTCGAGCATGTCTATATAATAAGGTATGCCGCCGAAAATCATGTAGGCCTCGGTGATTTGGTAGCGCGTCCAAACGATGCCTTTCTGCTCCAACTGCGCCTCCATCTCGCCCAAGGTGAACGGCGCAAGATAGATGGTGCGCGAACAGCGGTTGTAAAGTCCGCCCTTGTCGCCAATGACCTTATTCATCATCCACGAGGTGGAACTGCCGCAGATGAAGAGTTTCAGACCGTCGCGGGTGGAGGCCCAAGTGTTCCAGAAATAGCTGAAGGCCGTCAGGAACTTGGATTTGGGCGTGTCCATCCAAGGCAACTCATCGAAAAAAACGACGATGCGCTCTTTTCTGAGGCTGCCCAAATAGGCTTGAAGCTGTTCGAAAGCCTCAAACCAGTTGGCGGGCCGCCGCAAGTCTTGCCCCGACCGCTTTTGCAACTCCCTCTGAAACAGCGACAACTGCACCGCCATCGGGGTTTCGTAACTGCCGGTGAACATGAAGTCGAACTCGTTGTGGAAAAACTCTCTGATGAGGAATGTCTTCCCCACCCTGCGGCGGCCATACACCGCCACCATTCGTGCCTCGCGCTGTTCGCAAACCGATTCAAGCAGTTGCTGCTCATACTTCCGTCCTATGATTTTGTTGTCGTTCATGGCTTTATCTCCTTGGTTCACGCCGCAAAGATAAATCTTTTTTTCATAGATTTGGAGCAAGTATAGGCTATACTTGCTCCAAATCTTGGAATTTTATGAGGTTTTGGACATCTCAACTTTTGTAAATGTGGGATTTTGGTTCATGAATCACAGCCTCTGCCGTTCTTCATCGCCCGCCAAACTTCCGCGATACTTGCTGGTCTTGGCCTTCAGGCGGTAACGCAAAGTCAGGTAGACTTCGCGGGAATCGCAGGTGCCGCTTTTGTAAATC
>CACXQO010000083.1 GCA_902769815.1 uncultured Bacteroidia bacterium
GAGGAACTTGTCTTTTTCGTCGAAAGGCTCGGTCGGTTTGGCGATGATGATGGCGTCATACGAGGGGAAAGCCTTCACATCCTTTTCCTCGTTTTGCGTGCGGTGGATGAGCGCATCGATTTTGCCGTCAATTTGAACGCGACCCACATTGTAGTTTTGCGCCAACGACTGCGCGATGTCGTACACTTCTTGTTCGCCCAATTCGCCATGACCTTCAATGAAAGCAATGTTGGGTTTCATCATCCGCGTCACCTTTTTCACCGCATCGATGAGACGGAATTCAAGATTCTGCATCGAAGCATTCAAGGCATCCGCCGACGACTGACCCAATTGATTTTCAAGCAAATCGATGGCAATTTCTGTATTGTTGCGGTAACTCACCAAGGCACCCGGCCAAATAACCAATTCCTGTGACGAGCCATCGCTATTGCGAACGCTCACGTTGGTCGGATTCAGGCCCGCCCTATACAATTGGTTGCGTATCTCCCTGATTTCGGCTACATCATTGCTTTCGGAGGGATTAATAAACTCATAATCAATGTATTTCGAATAGGCACGAAACTCGTCCAACATCTCCTTGGTCTCGCGGCGCAACTTCTTGAAACCCGCCGGAAAATCGCCCTCAAGATACACCTTGAAATAAACATAATCATTGAGGCCGTTGAGGATTTCCTTCGTCGTGGGCGAAAGGGTGTAGCGTTTCTCGCTCGTCAAGTCGAAACGGGTGAAGACGAACGAACCAATCACATTGACCAAAACGACAATCACCACCGTGACAAGAAAAGTAACTATCTGATTCTTTTTCAAATTCTTACGTTTGTTTTCCATCACTCACCTCCTTACCATTTGCGGCTTGCCAAAACCAATTTCGTAGCACTCAAAAACAGCGCTATCACACTCAAGAAATACAACACATCGCGCGTATCGACCACACCACGACTCAACGAACTGTAGTGCGCGTTCATACCCAACTGCTGGATGAACAAATCGACTTTTCCGAACAAGGAAAGCGAATAGATGAACTCAAAGCCAATCAAAAGGAATCCGCAGAGGAAAACCGAAATGATGAAGGCCAATATCTGGTTGTTAGTCAACGAACTACAGAAAATCCCGATGCTTACGAAACTTGAACTCAGGAGAAACAGTCCGATATAGGAGCCCCAAATGCCGCCGATGTCGAGGTTGCCTTTGGGCAGGCCTAATTGGTAAACCGAGTAATAATAGACGAATGTCGGAATCAAGGCCAGCAAAACGAGCGCGACACCCGCCAAAAACTTCGCCCAAATGATTTGCCAGTCCGACAAAGGCTTGGTAGCCAACATTTCAATGGTGCCCGTGCGGTTTTCTTCGGCGAAACTGCGCATTGTCACGGCAGGCACAAGGAAAAGGAAGACCCACGGCGCAAGGATGAAAAGGCTGTCGAGGTTGGCGTAACCATAGTTCAGCACATTGAAATCGCTTTGGAACACCCAAAGGAACAAGCCTGTGATGAGCAGAAACACCACAATCACCATGATACCTATCAGCGAACTAAGGAAGTTGCTGATTTCTTTCTTAAATAAGGCGTACATGCGCGTATGAATTTTGAGGTGCAAAAATAGGAAAAATGTCGGTACGCTGTACTACAGACGCTTTTTGCCTGAAAAAAATCCATTCCGATGCATCATGTGATTTCGGGCGAAATCTATGTATTTTTGGCGAGATTTCGCCCGAAATATCTACTTTTTGGGCGAAATCTATCAAAATTTGGGTAGATTTCGCCCAAAATGTTTGGTAGATACATCCAAATGTCGTAATTTTGCAGCATCTCATTAAGTACCACCATGGAAAGAATTATCGGAAGAGATGCTGAAATCAGCAAGTTAAAAGCCATCGCGACAAGTAACCGTTCGGAATTTCTTGCATTGTTCGGGCGGCGGCGTGTAGGCAAGACCTTTCTCGTCAACCAAGTCTTCAAAGACCAGTTTGCCTTCAAGATGACAGGGGTCATAGAAGGCTCGTTGAAGGACCAGTTCACCGCCTTTTCCGATGCCATGGAGGAATTTGGCTATGGCCTCTCCGAAACACCCCAAGACTGGATGTCGGCCTTCGTCATGTTGAAAAACGCATTGAAGGAAAAAACGAAGAAATCGGAACGCTGCATCATCTTCATCGATGAGTTGCCTGCTATGGATGCCGAAAACTCGAATGTGGCCGGAGCAATAGGTTATTTTTGGAACAGTTGGGCTTCGCTTCAGGACCAAGTCGTCCTTATCATCTGCGGCAGCGCGACAAGTTGGATGATTACCCATGTCATCGACAGCAAAGGCGGCTTGCACGACCGTCTCACGGAAGAGATGCCCATCCATCCTTTTACTTTGCACGAAGTAGAAGCATATCTCCATGAGCATCAATTCGTTTGGAACAGGCAAATGATGCTCCAATCCTACATGATTTTCGGAGGCATTCCTTATTATCTCAGTTTATTGGACAACAGGGAAAGCCTGATACAAAACATCGACCGACTTTTCTTCAGTAGGGACACAAAAATGCGACGGGAATTCAGACGGTTGTTCAACACGCTCTACAAACACCCCGAAAGATACATTGAGATTGTCAAGTCACTGAGCAAAAGCCGCCAAGGCATGACGCGAGAGCAATTGGCCAAAGAACTGAAATGCGCCAATAACGGGCATCTCGGCAACAACCTGGAGGATCTCGTCCAATGCGACCTGATTCGGAAAAACATCGTCCGCGAAAAAGAAATCAAGGGCAAGGATGCCATTTATCAACTTTGCGATTTTTTCAGCCTGTTTTATCTGACTTTCGTTGACAGGGCTGAGATTGAGACGGAATATTGGTCGCACCACATCAACACGCCCGAAGTGAACACTTGGATGGGGCTGGCCTACGAGCGGATATGCATGGCCCATATCCCGCAAATCAAGCGGGCACTCCGAATCGACGGCATTTCAACACTCAACTACTCATGGCGAAGCAAGACCTCGAAACCAGCAGTCCAAATCGACATTATCATTGAACGAGCCGACAAAATCGTCAATGTTTGCGAGGTCAAATACAGTCAGGACAAGTACGAACTCGACAAAGAAGAATACGAGAAAATCAACAGAAGAAGGAGCACTTTCATTAAAGAAACAGGGCTTCGCCACGCCTCTTGGCTCACGATGATTACCACCGAGGGCTTGGCCAAGGGAAAGTATTCCGAGATGATTCAGAGCCAAGTGACATTGGATGACTTGTTTGAAAAACTATAAAGACTATCGCACCACCATTGTGTTGGACAATGCCAAAATCCACAAAATCAACCAATTGACCGTAGATAAGCCTGACAGCGAGAAGAAAGAGGTCTTTTTTGAGCGGAAACAGTTTGAATTTTTCCTATATTTGCAACCTCAAACGAATACAAAACCAGAAAAAATAAGGAACAACACATTATGTATCAAATTTTTAAAGACCAACTCGAAAAATCGAAACTGATTCTGTCAGGAGTAAAAAGGAACCAACGCTTGGGTCGGGAGGCCGGCGTGGAGGAAAGCGTGATACAAAAAATGGAAGAAGACTGCAAGCGCTTGGAAGCCCTTTCTGCCGAAATGGACAAAATTCAAGAGGAATTTCGCAAGAAAGGTGAAGAAGCCCACAAAGCCTTGAACACCTTGAAAGACCGTACCCAAACGGTGAAAAAGGCCATCAAGAACAAGTATGACCAAACATGGTGGGTCAAGTTCGGCATCCCCGACAGGAGATAACGCCTTCCCCTTCAAGACTTTACAGAAACCGCTTCTATTGGGGCGGTTTCTTCGTTTTGATGAGTATCTTCTGCTCGCCCTTCAAAGTGGTGGCAAACAAAAACCACTCATCTCCGTCGCTGATTTTCAGCGTTTTCCGCAAATCAGCCACCGAAAGCGGAAAATTGCGCACGGCAATGCTCGCCTTGTCCACATCCTGAAGCAGGGTTTGTTTCACCTTTTTATTATAAGGTGCCCAACCTTCCACCTCGAAAATGCGACCCGGAAAATCGGAAATCAATTGCTCTGAAGTATATAAATTGCTGTTTTTGTGCAATTTGAAAACATCAAACCGCTCCGTCAGCCATTTGAAGCAACCGGCTTTCATCAGGGCGGGATTGGGCTCGTAAAGATATTTCAAGATTCCCTCGGTGAGCATGCCCGAACTGTTCCGCTCCTCCTCCATCGTGAAACGCAATTCAGGTTGCTCCGTCAGCAGATTGACGCACACGAAATGCGGCTCCCCTTGATAGCCGCGTTCCAAGATGAAATCCAACTCCTTACACTCATTGGCGACAGCCACCACATGCACTTCCTTCACATGATGCAATTCCTCAAGAGCCTTGCTGATGTCAAGCATGGGAGACAACTTAACCATCACTTTTTCAGCTTTTTGCAGAAGCAATTCCTGCAAATCGGCCACATTGGGCGTACAATCGGTAATGGAAACGGTCTTGCGGCCATGTTCATCCCTTCGGGCAGGGTCAATGAAGATGCAATCTTTTGGTTCGCAATGGTTTAGATAATCCTCCGCCGTTTCATTGTGAACCTCAATCTTCGTATTCAAGACAGAAAAATTATGCCTTGCCAAGTCAGAGAGTTCTTCTTGCCGCTCAACATAATCGGTTTTCTGGAAGTGCCTATCTATATAATAGGTGTCAATGCCCAAGCCGCCAGTGAGGTCGGCAAAAGCATTGCCTTTCAGCAAATTGGCCTTGTATTGCGCAGTAGCCTCCGATGAGCATTGCTCAATGGAAAGGTGCGCGGGAAAGAGTAGGTCTTCGTTTTCGCTCCACTCCGGCACTTTCTTTCGCAACAACTGTCGGGCGGCTATCTGCCTCAGTGCCAATGAAAAGTCAGTGCCGACGGGTGCCTTCTTCAAGGCAAGCGTCGGCACATCGGCGTTCAGGTTTTCCCTGATAAACTGTTTGGTCGATTCGTTCAAATCTTCTTCAAATTGACCACTTCCAAATCGGTGAGGAAACGCCACTCGCCGCGAGGAAGTTTGTATTTGTCGAGACCAGCGAACATCACGCGGTCGAGTTTCGTCACTTCGTAACCGAGGTGTTCAAAAATACGGCGCACGATGCGGTTGCGGCCCGAATGGAGTTCGATGCCAATACTCTTCTTGCTGTCGTCGTCTTGGTCGTATGCAATGCTGTCGGCAGCAATGGGGCCGTCATCAAGTTCGATGCCCTCAGAAATGCGAAGCATGTCGTTCTTGGTCAAAGGCTTGTCCAAAATGACATGATACAGCTTCGGGACTTCGCTGCTTGGGTGGGTCAACTTTTTGGCCAAATCACCATCGTTGGTAAACAGCAACAAGCCAGTGGTTTGCTTATCCAAACGACCCACAGGATAAACGCGCTCAGGGCATGCGTTCTTCACGAGTTCCATCACCGTATCGCGCTCATACGGGTCGTCGGAAGTGGTGATGTAGCCTTTGGGCTTGTTGAGCAGGATGTAGCGGAGTTTCTCGCGATTGAGGGTCTGGCCGCCATACACCACCTTATCTTCAGTCTTCACTTTATAGCCCATCGTGGTAATCACCTCGTCATTCACCATCACGCAGCCGGCCTTGATGAGATCGTCGGCTTCGCGGCGTGAGCAGATGCCACAGTCGGCCAAATACTTGTTCAGGCGGATTTCGCCAGTGGCTTTCGGGCGGTCATACAAGGGGTCTTTTTCGCGAACATAACCCTTGCGGCCACGGCGCGGCTCTTCCTCGTCATCGAAACGGCGACGGTCGCGGGGACGGTCGTCGAAGCGGCGGCCACCACGCGGGCGGTCGTCATCGAAACGACGCCTTGGACGGTCATCGTCGTCAAAACGACGGCGTGGTCTGTCATCGTCATGGAAACGGCGTTCACGCGGTTTGTCGTCATCAAAACGGCGGCGTGGACGGTCATCATCATCGAATCTGCGACGCGGACGGTCATCAAAACGGCGTTCTCCGCGAGGTCTTTCATCATCAAAACGGCGCGACCTTGGGCGGTCATCGTCATCAAAGCGACGGCGCGGACGGTCGTCATCATGGAAACGACGTTCACGCGGCTTGTCGTCGTCGAAACGGCGGCGTGGACGGTCATCATCGTCAAACCTACAACGCGGTCGGTCGTCATCATCGAATCTGCGACGCGGACGGTCATCGTCGTCAAAGCGGCGGCGCGGACGGTCGCCAAACTTGCGGTCGCCGAAACGGCGGTCGCCACGGTCATCAAAGCGGCGTTCACCTCTCGGCTTGTCGCCAAATCTTCTCTCTTCTTGCCCTTCCTCGTCACCATCGCGGTGATAGAATTTGAAGGACCTTCTCTGTTGGAACTCTTCCGGTTCCCCAATTCTGGTGCGCGGACGCTTGCCAGATCTTTCGTTTTCAGTCATTTATTAATGTATTAGTGTTGTTGAAATTGGGCGGCAAAGGTAGGAATAATTTGTGAAATTCCCCCCTATTTGCTCAAATTATTAATGCAAACTCTCGAAAAATCACGTTTCAAGTCGTTGATTTTCTTTTCCTTCAGTGCCTCAAACTTCCTAAATGCCTCGCTTTCAGGAAATATCGGCCTGTGCTGAAGCATCTGTTTTAATTCGGCGGCGGCTTGCATGGCTGGCTTTTCCTTCAGGTCGATAGCGAAGTCGGTGAAACGTTCCCAAATGTATCGCACTGCCTGTTCAGTTGGGTGTACCATGTCCTCTTTATAAAAGCGGTAATCGCGCAACTCGTCCAAAAGGATTTCGTAAGCGGGGAAATAATGGGCGTTGTCAAATTGCGTACATACTTGATTTACAGCTAATAGCAAAGCAGCTTTACTCAACTGGTTTTCGTGCAAGCCGTCTTTCAGATGACGCAAGGGCGACACGGTGAAGATGAATCGCTTGTCGGGAAGGGCTTGCAGCATTTTTACGAGACAGTCCGCCGACTGCTCCACCGACAAAAACTGCCTTTCAAACAAATTGGCAGGCAACTTGTGGCAATTGGAGACCACCTGATGGGTTTCCTTATGCCGAAACACCCACGAAGTCCCCAAACTGACAATAATCCATCTTGATTCCATGAAATGCTCGTGAGCCGCTTTCAGGTTTCCGTTCACCTGTTCCAAAAGCGCAGTTTCAGAGATATTCCAAAATGCCGTGTTGTGGCTGAAAGTGCAGTATTGCCCCTCGCCTACTTTTATCACTTCCTCAGCAATAAACGGCTTTCCACTATGCAATCGCTCCACCGACTGCGCTATGCTGGCAGGATTATACAGCACACCGAAAGGATTCACCATCGAATTGAAACCCAAGCCTTTGCAGATGCCGCCCACCTCATCGGCGAAACACGAACCCAAATAGAGCAAACCATCGCCATAACGGATGGTTTGCTCTAAAGGTCGGATTTTTATTTCAGTCTGAAAAATCATTTATTCTCCGCCAAAAACCGCTCCACTTCAATCCCTGCCATAGCCCCCGTTCCGGCAGCCACGATGGCCTGACGATAGGTGCGGTCTTGGCAGTCGCCGCAAGCGAAGATGCCCTCCACATTAGTGGCCGTCGATTTCGGCTTGGTGATGATGTAGCCTTCCTCATCCATGTCAAGTATGCCCTTGAACGGCGCAGTGTTGGGCGTGTGGCCAATGGCCTCGAAGAAACCATCCACATAAATGGTACGTTCCTCCTTGGTGTCGCTGTGGTAGAGCACGGCACCTTTCAATTTCTTCATAAAGCCTTGTTGCTCGCCGAAGAGTTCCTTGGTTTGATGTTTCCACAAGACCTCGATGTTGGGCGTGTTCAAAACGCGGTGTTGCATGGCCTTTGAAGCACGAAGCACGTCACGACGGACGATGAGATAGACCTTGTTGCAGAGTTTGGCCAAATAGGTGGCATCCTCGCAAGCCGTGTCGCCGCCACCAACCACCGCCACATCCTTGCCTTTGTAGAAGAAACCGTCGCAAGTGGCGCAGGCTGACACGCCACCGCCCTTGAATTCTTCCTCGGTAGGCAAGCCCAGATAACGAGCCGCCGCACCCGTGGAAACGATGATGGAGTCGGCCAAGATTTCGCCGTCATATTCCGTCGTCACCTTGAAGGGTCGCTGGCTGACATCGATACCTGTGACTTCGCCTTCGCGGATTTCCGCACCAAAGCGCAAGGCCTGCTGACGGATTTCCTCCATCATGTCAGGGCCTTTCACACCGTTGGGATAGCCCGGAAAATTCTCGATTTCGGTGGTTTGGGTGAGTTGTCCGCCGGGTTGCATACCCTCATAAACGACGGTTTTCACATCGGCGCGGCATGTGTAGATGGCTGCTGTGTAGCCCGCTGGGCCTGAGCCAATAATCAGACATTCAACATGTTCCATATTTCTAAGTTTAGAGTTTAGAGTTTAGGGATAAGAGATATTTTCGGCAAAGGTAACTTTTTTTTCGGAAAGTGGACAACAATTCAAAAAACATTCGTATCTTTGCAGCCGCAAATGCAATCGGGGTGTGGTGCAGTTGGCTAGCATTCTTGCATGGGGTGCAAGCGGTCGCCCGTTCGAGTGCAGCAGATTTCTCTGCTGCTCTTTTTGTTTTATGGGTATTGTCGTATGGGCCACGAAAAAAGGACACCCAACATTGGATGTCCTTTTTTCAAATGAAACTTCAACAAATCAATACTCCCAGAGACTCTGCTCGAAATCGAACATCTTGTTCTTGATGCGCTCCGATTCGTAGAGGGCATCAATGTTGAAGGCGTAGGAGTTGATGTAACGATCGTACACGTTTTCTTCCTTGATGATGTAGCTGTCGAAGATGCGCTTCTGCAACACTTCATCATAGGTGCGGCGCTGGGCCGAATTGTTGCGGTTGAAAGCGAAAGCCTTGGCCAGCACATCACGAGAATCTTCGTAAGGAATCCAGCAGACTTGTGACAAACCGCCGTCGTCGTCGACGACAATGGGACCCAAAGCGATAATGCGAACCAAGAACTGCGACAATTTCTTATCGAAGTACCAGTCTTCCTTGATGCGCAAACGGGTCACATTGAGCATACGATCCTTGAAGGCAATCTCATTCGGCACCTCCTCGCCGTCTTTCCAGATGACGGGCGGGTCACCAATCTTTGTGTTTTCTCTTTCAAAATCAGCCAAAGTCATCGGAGTCACCATGTCGTCAATGTTGTTCTCGACGCGGTAAGGCGTGATGTCACCGTTTTGGATGCCATCATAAATCACCGTGATGAAGTTTCTCCAGTCTTCGGTCGGATTGATTGGGTAGTAGAACACTTGATTGATCTTCTGACGGAAATCAATCTCCCTAATCACCGTCTTCTTCCACATAATGTTGGATTCATCAATGATGGGCAGCGGCGAAGGAGCCTTTTCGTTCATGATTTGCTGCTGGCCGGAGAGGATGCTGTTCTTCGGGGGCTTGATGTCGGTCGTCTGGGCGTTGAGACTCAGGAGGCTGCCGAAGAGCACCGCAAGGGTCAACATGGAAACAAGTGTCTTTTTCATCTTATAAAGGTTTAAATTGTTTACTTGATTTCAACACCGATAGGCGTGTCGAGGGTCTTGGTCTTGCCGTCGTTGCCTCGCACTTGGATAGCGGTGAAGAGGAACGTGTCGCCTACATTGGAACCGCTGATGGCATTCTTGATTTCATCAGTGAAGGCACCACTGTTGGCCTTGGCTTCCTTGGTGGTACCAGCCTTGGTCTTGTAACGGAAGGTGTAGCCTACCACGTCATATTTCACACCGTCGAAGTCGAAGTCTTTCATTTCGGCTTCCACACGGTTGGCGGCGAGCAAGGCACTCTTCGAAACCAAACCATTGACCACATTACGGATGATGGCTTCAGGCTTGGGCAGGTCTTTCACGCGGAACTTCATGCTACCAAGGTTGGAACCATTCGAACTGACATTGATGGTCACTTCGTTGGCCTCGCCGGGACGCAAGTTATAAGTACCGTTGCCAGTGGGGGTCAGTGAGCCACTGCTGGCCGAGGCACTGATTGCACCGCCAACACCGCCACCAACGGCAATCGGGTTGTCGATACCGCGATAAACCACATTCATCTTAGTGGCAGAAACCGACACCGCAGGAGGAGCCACCGTGAAGGAGCCGGAGAACGGGAATTCTTCAATCTGGTTGGTGGAAGGATCGAGCATGTCGATAACACCCGTATAGTTGTGGGTACCAACGCCTACATTCCATTCCAACGGAATCACGCCTTGGGCATTGCTGGTGTATTCTCTTTCGGCACCGCCATCGAGTTTGACGCGGGCGGTCAATTGTGAGTTCTTCCAAGCAGTCACCATAGCTTGTGCCTTGTAGGTTTGGCCCGAAAGCAGATAGCCACTTTCAGCGAACACTCTTGCACCGATTTCATCAAAGGTGAAGTCGGAAGCGTGGATGTCAGACATCAATTCGGTGAGGGCATTCAACTCAGCAGTCTCGGCCTCAGAGATAATCTTGTTCAACAAAGTGACATCAGCAACCAACACCGTGTGGTGGAAGTTGTGGTATTCCCAACTGTCCTGAACCGGGTCGGTCATGCCGGGATAGTAGCTGATTTTCGCGCCATAGTAGTTGCCTTCAAGAGGGAGCTTCTTCATTTGGCTTTCGGCATAGCCGTTTTCTGTGAGATAATCTTTCGTACCATAGATGCTGTCGGTAATCAGGCCGACTTCGTGGATGTGTTCAGGACCCATAGCCTTGATGACTTCGCCACGGAAGCGTCTGATTTTTTCGGAAAGCTCGTAAGCCTTGCCGCCATTGCCCGGACCTTCAGGATTGCCCATCATGTACTCGGTCGGACGGTTGTAGTTGTCTCTCGACTTGACCTTGGCGGTATTGACATTATAGATTTTGCGGCCAAAGCGCACGGTGTCGGCTGATTTCAGCAGACCATCAGCGAGTGCAGTGGTGGCATCTTTTTCCTCAATCTTCTTCACCAAGTCCCACTTCAATGCCTCAATATAGTTGATGAGGTCGGTGGCTTCCTCTCTCAGTGCCTGAGCCTGCTCCCAATAGGGGCCGACCTTTTCCTTATCCAAGCCGTATTGCTCTTCAAAGGCGGCGTATTTCTGATTAATCTGATTCGAAAGGGTGATGTTGGTGGTCTGTACACCTGCGTTTACTGTGTCGAAGGCATCCAAGATGTCCTTCGAGACATTCATGGCTAACAAGGCAGTATAGACCAGGTACATCATACCGATCATTTTCTGTCTTGGGGTTTCTTTTGCGCCTGACATATTCTTACTCCTTTTTTATGTTAAACAATAGGTTTGAGTAGAATTATGCCTTGATGTTCATTGCTGACAACATTCCACCATAGACGTTGTTCAAAGCGGTCAAGCGCTGCGACAACTGCGTCAACTGTTGGTTGAGTTGGCCGGCGTTCTGTGATGAAGCGGTGAGGTTATCCATGTACTTGTTCATAGTTTCAGTCAACTTCTTGCTGGCGGCTGAAGTCTGCTCGGCACCTTGGAGTTGGAGTTCGTAGATGGAGTTGAGCGACGTCATGCTGCTGGCCACCTTCTTGATGGTGTTGGCATCAAGGGCGCTGAAGTCGAGTTTGCCCAAAGAGTCAGACAACTTTTGGTTGGTTTGGACATAGGCCGATGAGAAGTCGGAGATGGACTTCGTGGCGCGATCCATGGCGTTGGCATAATTGGTGGTAGCGGCCATAGCATTGCTGATGTCAGCCATTTGACCAGCGTTTTCGGCCAATTTGTCGATGCCTCTGCCGAGTTTCTTGAATGTATCTTCGCTGACGTTCATCTTTTCGAACATCTTGCTCAGCATGGCGTC
>CACXQO010000084.1 GCA_902769815.1 uncultured Bacteroidia bacterium
ATCTGCATCAAATCATCTTCCGAAACCGAAATGCAATTCAAATACAAAAACTCACCCAAACCATTGTAATACAGTTTCTTCCAAAACGCTTTCTGCGAATCGGTGAGTGAAAACGGCTTCACCACTACCCTTTTCGGGCAAGCGATTTTCCAATAACTCACCAACTCTGTCATCCCGATTTGGAACGCCAAAGCCTGCAACTGTTCCTCTGGAATACGCTCCCAATCAAAGACATAACGCGCTGGTATTTCGAGCGTTGGGCGAAAATGATAGCGGTCGTCGAGGTTGAAGTCGAAAGCCAACGACAAAGCTCCGTTTTCGCGTTTCACCGTTTGCCGCTCAAAAGTGAACGTCGAAAACTCCTCGCGCAAGGCGTCAAACTTATGTTGATTGTCAGTCCGTTTCAAAATAGTCCGATTTTTGCCACAAAATTACGAATTATGGCCCGAATATCGCCCAAAAAGCCTAATTTTGCGCTATGGATTTAGGCGAAAAGTTTGTCATACGAAGCAATTCTTTGGATCCGAAACAGGGTAACATCCTGATTTCCGAGCCATTAATGAATGATTTCCACTTCGGGAGGTCGGTGATTCTGCTCATCGACCACGAGGAGGCGGAGGGCAGTTTCGGCGTCATCATCAACAAGACGCTGAACGCGAGCGTCAACCAAATCGTCGACGATTTCCCCGAATTCGACGCGCCTGTCTACCTCGGCGGCCCCGTTTCCGACAACCAACTGTTTTTCATCCACACCCTCGGCGACCTCATCCCCGAATCTTGCCCCATCATTGAGGGCTTGTATTGGGGCGGAGAGGTGGAAACACTCAAAACCTTGATTGCCACTGGAATAGCCAACGAGGAAAACACTCGATTCTATTTGGGCTATTCGGGTTGGGACTCAGGGCAATTGGTCAGTGAATTGGTACGCAACACATGGCTCATCGGCGACATCACGACACAACAACTCTTCGAACTGCCCGCAGAAGCCATGTGGCAAACGTTTGTAAATCAGGCAGGTAAACGTTACGAGATGTGGAGACATTTCCCCAAAAATTTTGAGGATAATTGAGCCTATTTTATCGGATAAGCCTCATAAAGAATATCATGCAACACGGTGCGAACACCCGTGCTCACCAACCTGTTCGGTTCGGCATCGGGATAGACGCGGTTCGACAAGAATATGATAATCAAATCGTTGTCAGGGTCGGCCCAAACGAAAGTACCTGTGAAACCCGTGTGTCCAAATCCTTTCATCGAGCCTTTTTTTGAAGCGGTGCATGTGCCTTTCTTTTCAAGTGGCAACTTGTCAAAACCGATGCCACGGCGGTTGCTGTTGGTAGCGGCAAAGGGTGCCTTGGTGAAGTAGCGAACCGTTTCTGGCTTCAGATAGCGCACACCATTGTAGACACCTTCATCTAAAAGCATTTGCATCAGTACCGCAAGGTCGTGGGCGTTGGCGAACAGCCCCGCATGACCCGCCACACCGCCCATCATGGCAGCAGCTTGGTCGTGGACGTCGCCCCAAATCAACTGGCGACGAAAAACGGTGTCGTTCTCGGTCGGGGCAATCTGCTCGCGGGTGAAATGGCTCAACGGCTTGTAGCAGATGTGGTTCAACCCCATCGGGAAATAGAACTCTTGTAGCAGAAAATCCTCAATGTGCTGATTTGTAATTTGTTTCACGATTTTCGGGATGTAATAGAACCCCATGTCGCTATACAAATATTTCTTCCTTCCCAACGCAGTCTTGGAAACGGAATCGAAAATGCGGTCCTCATAATCATTAATTAGGTAAAGATTTTCGGCCACCCTAACATTATGGTTTTCATCGATTTGATCGCTGTAGAACTCAGGCATCGGGCCGTTTTCGTTCACAGTAACCTTAAAGAAAGGCACCCAAGCCTTCAGCCCCGCCTGATGGGTCATAATCTCAATGAGTTTCAGCTTGCCATGTGGGTTGTTTTTCAAATAAGGGAAAAAATCGGCCAAAGTCTTGTTCAAATCAATGAGTCCTTCATCGTATAACTTCATGATTGCCAGCGTCGAAGCGAAAATTTTGGTGCATGAGGCGATGTCATAAAGGTCGTCAGGCTGCACTTTATGTCCACCGCCGTAGGTAAAATTTCCGAAACACTTGTCGTACACCGTTTTACCATCCTTCATGGCCACGATTTGGCATCCCGGATAGGCTCTTTTTTGAATGCCCAACAAAGCGATGGAATCCAATTTGGCGGCATATTTTGGTGGCATATTGCCAGCAGGCAACGATGTAACTTGCACATTTTCAGGTTGTATAGTCCTGGAAGGAATCTCATTTTCAGGAAGGACTTGCGTTTTCCTTTCGGGAAGCAGAGCCACAATGCCGTCGCCGCACTTGAACTTGCTCACTGAAACGGGCAGCGTGCCGTGGGCTTCCATCTCGCCAGACAATAATTTCACAACGGCATTCACCGCCGGCACTTCGTCCTGATAGGCCACCACCACACCCTTTACACTGTTGTTGATGCGGAACATATCCAAAGCATACGGACAAGCGAACAGATTGAGAATCACATCGTTCTGTGCCACAAGACGGTTGAAGAACTTCACCGTTT
This sequence comes from uncultured Bacteroidia bacterium, assembly GCA_902769815.1. GTDB lineage: Bacteria > Bacteroidota > Bacteroidia > Bacteroidales > F082 > Limimorpha. The sequence goes on from CACXQO010000084.1 coordinate 2,595, forward strand.
CCTCCGTGATGCCGTAGTCTTTGTTGGCGAACATCGACGTTTTCTCAATGTTGACCACCACCAAATCGAATTTTTCCAGTTTCTTCAGCCATTCCGCTGATTTTGAGGCGATATTGTCCTTTGCAACCACGAAAGAAGTGGTGCTGAAACCCTTTGCGACAAGTCCCTCGTTCACATCGTTTTTTGTGTTTCCGATGGTCACCACGGCGATTTTCTTGTTGTTTGCCAACGGAATCACCTGATTTTCATTGCGAAGCAATGTGATAGCCTCATCATACAACTGCTGGCGCAAGTCCAAATATTGGCTCTTTTTCAAGTCGGTCATCAAATTGGCCGTGGGCGTTGGCTTGTAGTCGTTCAGGCCCACACGATACTTGTAACGAAGGATTTTCTTGCAACTTTCCTCCAAACGCGCCGCCGCTTGTGGATCGCGTTCTGCCGCCGCCTTGATGGTCTTGATGGCGAAAGGCACATTGTGGGGCAAAATCAGCACATCGTTGCCCGCCATGAAAGCCGCGTAAGGCACGCTGTCAGGTTTCACTTTCTCCGAAACACCCTTCATGTCGAGTCCATCGGTGAAAATCAGGCCTTCAAAACCCATCTCATCCTTCAACAGTTCGGTCACAACACCGTATGAAAGCGAGGAAGAAGTGTTCTTAACTTTCTCAATGGCAGGGAAATACAAGTGTCCAACCATCGCACCGTTCACGCCGTTGGCAATCAGATGGCGGAAAGGTGCCAATTCAATGTCGCGCACTTCGTCAATCGTCCTCGTGACCGTAGGCAAAGTCATGTGTGAATCGGTGGCCGTATTGCCATGTCCAGGGAAATGTTTCATGCTGGTAATCAGTCCCTTGCTTTGCATACCTAATGCATACGCCGCGCCTTTTTCTCCCACTTTTTCAGGGTCTTCACCAAAACTGCGCATTCCAATCACAGGGTTGGCCGCATTGGAATTGACATCAACGACAGGAGCGAAATTCACATGGATACCCATGCGCTGGCATTGCTCTGCCACCTGCTGTCCCATCCTGTAAATCAATTCGTTATCATCTATCGCACCCAAAGTCATCTGATATGGATAAGCAATGGTTTTTTTCACGCGCATGGCCAATCCCCATTCCGCGTCAATGCTGACCATCAACGGCGTTTTCGCCAATGCCTGCCACGCATTGGTTTGGTTCACCTGAGCCTCGGCATCGGCGCGGAAAAAACACACGCCACCGATGTTGTACTGTTTGATGTACTTCGCCACATCCTCATAAAAAGGCTTGTCGGGCTGGTTGGCACGCAAACAAATCAACTGGCCCACGCGCTGCTCCAAACTAAGGCTGTTATACACCGAATCCACCCAACGCGACTCCGCATCTTGGGCAAAACTTTGGCCAAATGCAAAGGCCAAAGCACAAAGAAATACATACTTAAATCTATTCATAACTATATAATTTTCAATTTTTTAAATTATTCAATATCAACCATTCCTTCAACTCTTTCCAATCGTATGGTTTGCACACAATCATCTTGTCTTTATCCAAAACGAATACGGTAGGCGTGGAACTGACATGGTAATCCAAAAAGGCCTTGCCTTCCCAGCGTAGTTCATCATAGAAATGGAATCCGGGAAGACGCATTTTTTTTACGGCTCTTTCCACATCATCCTGATTTTCAGCTAAGGCAAATGTAACCAATTCAAAATCAGACTTTAAATCAAGATTCTTGCGAATCTGTACCAAAAAATCATGGCAGTATTCGCAATCCGTTGACCAAAAAAAGACAATACTGTATTTGGATGGCGAACCATAAAGATGGAACGGCCTACCATCAATTGTAACTCCAGAATAATCAGGGGCTTTGACACCAACCTTTACTCTTTGATAAGGCTCAGTAATGGAATCAAGTCGCAGACCTTCTTTCATTGAAATCTCTCCTTCAAATAACATAGGATAATTTAGCAGATAATCAACAACTTGCGTTCTTCCCATGTTCGTATAACCATTCAAGGCAAATTCGAGAATGTACTCATAATATTTCATATTGACTTTGGCTTTGCCAAGAACTACAGACAAACCCGCAATCGACAGACTATCAAAACGTTGTTCGTCGCCATCAGTAAACGTATAGAAATAATTGACCAATTTGTCCGACAGTGTTTTGCTTGAAATCAAGGCAGTATCGGAGAAATCCACATCTTTCCAATAATCTTCCAACGTATGGTTTTGTGCCCTCGCCGAAAACGCAATTAAAAATACTATTACGATATGGATTAACTTTTTCATTTTCTATTATTTACATCATTTTATTACAAGTCCAACTTCAACTGAATAGCCATATTGAAAGTCATCCTATGAAGCGGTGTTGTGCCATAATCCGCAATGGCTTGTTTGTGTTCTTTCGTGGGATAGCCCTTGTTTTTCTTCCAATTGTAAACGGGATATTGCTCCCCATATTGTTCCATTATCATATCCCTTGTGGTCTTGGCCAAGATGGAAGCCGCTGCAATCGATTGATACTTAGCGTCCCCACCCACAATGCAGACATGTTTCACCTTCTTGTAAGGATTGAAGCGGTTGCCGTCAATCAGAAGCAATTCAGGTTGAAGTGTTAGTTTATCTAAAGCCCTGTGCATCGCTAAGAATGAGGCATTTAGGATATTGATTTCGTCAATCTCCTGCGCCGTGACTATCCCTATGCCGTAAGTCAAGGCCTCCTTCATCACCAATTCGCGCAAATGCATCCGTTTTTTCTCCGTAAGTTGCTTGGAATCATTGAGTTCTGGGTAATCGGCATTATTTTTTAGAATCACGGCAGCGGCCACCACTGGACCAGCCAAACATCCGCGTCCAGCCTCGTCGCAGCCAGCCTCAATCTTGTCCGAATAATGCGTCAGTAAACCCATGATTTATAGGAAATTAAAGTAGTAATGATTAGCAAAAACCAAAATGAGGAATAGTGTCAGGAACAGATTAGCCCAACCCGTATTGCCGATATAGGAGAAAGCGTATGAAATCAAGATAGATAACACAATGAAAATCAGTCCGTTCATCAGGATGTTACCGCCCAAGAATAACAGCAAAACCGCAAAAATGAACATAATTGTTATCATTGAAATCTTGGTTCGCACAGCAACCGTTTTTTCAAAAGTCGCATTGGCACTCCCGAAAAGCAAGAAGGCAGTCGGAACTACAAGTAGCACTAACAGACTGATATTCTTTATGTTAAATCCTTTTATCGAGAATTGGTTTGAAGTGAAATAATCGCGATAGCCCGACCACACCGAAGGCAAGTCGCCGAACAGATAGACCCCCAAGAAATAAAGGAAATACACGAAAAGAAAGCCCACAATGGGTATCAATTGCAAGCGGAGAGTGCCTTTTTTGGCTACGGGAAGCACAATTATTGACCACAAAATCAACACAATAGATGGAAAATAGCACATTGAGGCCAAAGCAATCAAGATTCCGGCATCTGCCAACCCCAATTCAGGTTTGGGCGCAAGATGGACGGAAAAAAATGCGCGTAACATCAACAGAATGAAGAGTGTAGCCAATGCAAATGGGTAAAAAGTCGTCTGCGTGTTGGTAAGGCTCATCAGCAAAACGAAAACGAAAGCCCCCATCGTGCTCACCTTTCCCACAATCTGATGGTCAACGAGTATTGCATTGAAAATCAGGGTTTCAAACACCAAAAGAAGGAAAGCGAATGTGATTTGTGCGTAGGTCGAGAAATCTAAAACTCCGTTTATTAAATTGAAAATGGGCGTGACAGGTTTTTCCAAACCAGACGGAACCTTCCCCGCCACGAAAGCAGGAATCCATAGGGCAATCGCCAACAACGCAATCACCACATACTGAATGGCATAACTCTGTCTGAAAAACTTAATCATCGCAATTGCATCAAATCAAGTCCAATGTCATGTCGATAATTAACGCCCTCAAAATGAATCTTTTCCACTTCGCGATAGGCCACGTTTCTCGCTTCTTCGATGGATGCGCCATGTGCTGTCACCGCAATCACGCGACCGCCCGATGTAACCACTTCGTTATCAGCGTTAAATGCTGTGCCGGCATGGAAAGCGACAACATCTTTCAAGCCTTCCAATCCGCTCATTTTTTTGCCTTTTTCGTAGGCTTCGGGATAGCCTCCTGACACCATCATCACCGTTACTGCGGTTTTGTCGATTTTGGCATAGTGAACCTCGTTCAAGCGACCATCGGCGCAGGCAAAGAGCAAGTCGGCAAAGTCGCCCTCAATGCGGGTCATCACGGCCTCAGTTTCAGGGTCGCCCATGCGCACGTTGTATTCAATGACGAAAGGATTGCCGCCATCGTTCATCAAACCCAAGAAAATGAAGCCTTTATAGTCGATGCCTTCGGCTTTCAAGCCGTTCAAAGTGGGTTTCACGATACGTTCTTCCACCCTGTTCAGGAAGTCGGGCGTGCAGAACGGCACTGGCGAAACCGCGCCCATTCCACCCGTGTTGAGGCCCGTGTCGCCGTCGCCGATGCGTTTGTAATCCTTGGCCTCGGGCAGCAATACGTAATGCTCTCCATCGGTCAAAACGAAGACCGAAACCTCTATGCCTTTGAGGAATTCCTCGATGACCACAGTGGATGAAGCCGTACCGAATTTGCCGTTGAGCATCTTCGCAAGTTCGTCCTTGGCTTCTTGCAAATCGTTGAGAATCAGCACACCTTTTCCTGCGGCAAGGCCATCTGCTTTCAAAACGTAAGGAGCCTTCACGCTTTCGAGGAACTTGTAGCCTTCATCAAGATTGTCTTTATTGACTTTGAGGCACTTTGCCGTTGGAACGCCGTATTTTTCCATGAAATCCTTGGCGAAGGCCTTGCTGCCTTCGAGTTGCGCGCCGCGCTTGTCGGGACCAATAATCTTGATGACTTTCAAAGCCTCATCATTCTTGAAGAAATCCACGATGCCGTCCACCAAAGGCTGCTCTGGACCGACCACGACAAGGTTAATTTCTTGCTTTAAGCAAAAGTCTTTTATCACCTCGAAATCAGAAAGTTTCAAGTTTACATTTGTGCCTACTTGCGCCGTTCCGGCATTGCCAGGAGCGATGAATACGTGCGCACCTTCACCTTGGGCCAATTTCCACGCCAAGGCATGTTCGCGACCACCTGAGCCGAGAACCAAAATGTTGCGGCGCACTGCAGTGATATGTTGCCCTTGGATTGCTTTCCAATCCAAAGCATCTTTTTCATTGTCAGCGGGATACATTATAATCTTTTCCATTTTCTATTCTTTTATTGCTTTCATTAATGAGTTCCAAATTCCTTCAGCAGCCAAGTCCCAAGAGAAATCCTTGGCGCGTTCCCTGCCCTTCTCTATCAAGGCTTTGCGGACATTTTCGTCGAGCATTTCGGTCATGCCTTCGGCGATGGAGGCCTCACTGAATGGGTCGACGAGCAAAGCCGCGTCGTCGGCCACTTCGGGCATGGAGGTCACATTGGAGGTGATGACGGGTGTTTCGCACCTGAATGCCTCCAAAATCGGGATGCCAAAGCCCTCGAAATAAGACACATACACCGATGCCAAGGCCGATGCTGTCACCATGTGCAAGTCCTCAGCGCATAAACGCCCTGCAAAAACCACTTCGTCCTTAAAGCGCATAGACGAATAAGCTTGTTCTATCGGCTCCGACCACCAACGCTTCTCCCCTACAATCAGCAACTTGACGTTGGACGGCGTTTGCGATTTGAACAAATCAAAGGCCGTGAACAGCCGCGCCAAGTTTTTGCGCGGATGCAACGAACCGACAAACATAAAGTAAGGATTTCCGTCCGTGTATTTCGCACGAATGGCCTCTTGCTCCTCTTCAGAAATCGGTGCAAACTTCTCATTCACACCGTTATAGGCCACATCTATCTTCTTCGGGTCGATGCCGTAGCAGGCGTTTGGCTTTTCGGGCGAACTTCGGAAAAAACGACTTGTAGTGCCAAAGATGGATTTTCGGCATGTCCTTCGGAAAATGTTCGAAATTAAGGTCATGGAATTGAGTTACTTGCGGCACATTGGAGCGCAAACTCAGATAGCCGTCGGGCGAGAAGAACAAGTCGGGCTGAATCTTTCTCAGCGCCTTTACCAAAGAAAACTCGAAAAACCAGATAAACAGGAATGGATGCCGCGCTTGCGGGAACAGCACCACGGGGTTCACGTTGTCGGCAAATAGGAACATCGGGTCAGGCTCGCGGTCGAAGATGAAGTAAAACTCCACCTCTGGATGGTCTTTCACGATGCGACACAAAGTCTCATACTCCACCCAGCCGATGCCCTCCAACTTGCCTTTCAGCAATAGGCGCGTGTTTACCGCGATTTTCATGGCGGCAACTCAATAACGGTAAATGTCAGACTTAAATGGGCCTTCGACTGGCACTCCTATATAATCGGCCTGCTTCTGCGTGAGCTTGGTCAGCTTCACGCCGATTTTCTCCAAGTGCAGGCGGGCGACTTCCTCGTCCAGATACTTGGGCAGGCAGTACACACCTACTTTATATTGGCCGCGTTTCTCCCAAAGGTCCATCTGGGCCAAGGTCTGGTTGGTGAACGAGTTGCTCATCACGAAACTGGCATGACCCGTGGCGCAACCGAGGTTGACCAAACGTCCCGAAGCCAACAGGAAGATGCAATGTCCGTCGTCGAAAACATACTTGTCGACTTGCGGCTTGATGTTGATTTTCTCCTTCAGATGCTCGGTCTTTTCGAGGCGATCGACTTGGATTTCGTTGTCGAAATGGCCGATGTTGCACACGATGGCCTGGTCTTTCATTTGCAGGATATGTTCGAGCGTAATCACGTCGCAGTTGCCCGTCGTGGTGACAAAGATGTTGCCTTCCTTGACGGCCTCCTCCATCGTCGTGACCTCGAAGCCTTCCATAGCGGCTTGCAAAGCGCAGATAGGGTCGATTTCGGTGACGATAACGCGGGCACCGTAGCTCTTCATCGAATGTGAGCAGCCCTTGCCCACTTCGCCATAGCCGCACACGACCACGACCTTGCCGGCAATCATCACGTCGGTGGCGCGCTTGATGCCGTCGGCCAACGACTCGCGGCAACCATAGAGGTTGTCGAACTTCGACTTGGTCACCGAGTCGTTCACATTGATGGCTGGAACGAGCAACTCGCCGCGCTCGTGCATCTGATACAGACGGTGTACACCCGTAGTGGTTTCCTCAGAAACGCCTTTCCAGCCAGCCACAACCGTGTGCCAGAAGGTGGGATTTTCTTTATAGGTGGCCTTGATGACGCTCATCAGTGCCCTTTCTTCCTCGCTGCCCGTGGGCGCGTCAAGGAGTTTGGGGGCGTTTTCGCAGGCATAGCCCTTGTGAATCAACAAAGTGGCATCGCCGCCGTCATCAACAATCAAGTCCGGTCCCGTGCCGTCGGGGAAGGTGATAGCTCGTTTGGTACACCACCAATAATCCTCTAAAGTTTCGCCTTTCCAAGCGAAAACGGCAGTGCCTGTCTCGGCGATGGCTGTCGCAGCGTGGTCTTGCGTGGAATAGATGTTGCACGAGCACCAGCGCACCGTGGCACCCAATTCGACCAAGGTCTCGATGAGGCAGGCCGTTTGGATGGTCATGTGCAGCGAACCCATGATTTTCGCGCCTTTCAGCGGCTTCGTGTCGCCATATTTCTTGCGCAGCGACATCAGGCCGGGCATTTCGTGTTCGGAAACCTCAATTTCCTTCCTGCCCCAAGCCGCGAGGTTCATGTCGGCCACCAAATAAGGCAGTTTATTGTCTAAAAGTCTGTTATCCATCTGTTTATGCTTTTAA
>CACXQO010000085.1 GCA_902769815.1 uncultured Bacteroidia bacterium
CCAAACATCCGGGATGGCGGGGTCGTACATTTCGACCACGAGAGGCCAAATGTGAGCGGCGCGGTTGCCTTCGGTGATGGCAACAAACTGACGCTCGATGAGGCCAGCCTCGGTAGCGTTGGTAGCCATGACGAGGTCGACATCGGTGGTTCTGTTCACCACGAAGGGCAATTCCTCACCTTCGACGCTGAACAGGCCATCGCTCGGGGTGAAGTCGAGGACGGTCACCGTGTAGACAGGACCTTCGCTAAACATCGTGAAGTTGAAAGGTTCCATCCAAGCATTGATTGGACGGACACCAAGGTTCAGGCTATCGACGATTGCGTTTTCACCTTCCATGTATCTCACATGGAGTTGGTCGCCAACTTCGCCACCGCCACCAGCCGTGGTGTAGGCAATAGTGGTCTTGGGCAGGAAGTTGCGCTGGATACCAGAGGTAATCTCAGCCAAACTTGAGTAGCTGTAATCCGAATACGAAGCGCCAGTCACCGTTTCACCATACCACGAGCAGGACACATAGGAACCTTTAACCGTGTTGTAGAAACCGACGAGCAGATTGCCGCCATTGTACTGGTAAGGCGTATCGAAGTTCACCATCATCTCGCCGTTGGCATCAATGCCCAATGCACCCGTGTAAACCACTGTGCCAGGGCCATTGAAAGAGTTGACGGAAGCATCAGCCACTTCTGTCAGGAAGACTTGGAAGTTGGCAGAGCCCCAGCTGATGCTCGAGTTTGAAGAATAGAACTTCATGCTGTTGATGGTGCCACCGGCAAATTCGCTCAACTCAGCGGCGGGATACACCATCTCAGCCTTCAGGTAAGCATCGGCATAGAAACCATACACCGGGATGTTGCCATTGGTGACTCCACCATCGTGCAGGGTGATTTCGCCATTAACGCCGCCACCACTGCCACCAGTCGTGATTTCCAACTGGGCATTGCCAAGGTAGGAGCGGACGTAGGAGCTGCCGCTGTACGAACCCAGATTGTACGGATCCGGATTGTACGTGTCGCTGTACCATTGCACACTTGCATTACTCACCGAAGTGTAGGTAAAGTAACGGGTGCTGTAGCCACTCGTGTATTCGTGCATGGCTACCATAAGGTTGCTTGAGCCGTCGTAGGCAAACGGCGTGTCAAGGTTGATGGTCACCCATCCCGTGTAGTTCGTCGGAATGGTCCATTGGCCTTGGAACACGATGTCGCCAGGAGTGACGGTCTCGTAATCCGACGTGCTCGAGAAGGTGCTTCTCGACACGTTCTTCATGTACAGAGCAATGTCGTTGGTCTGTTCCACCGACGAGCTCGTACCGAGGTAGAAACTGATGGAAGTGATGCTTCCAGCAATTCCAATGTCACTGGCAGAATAAATCTGCTCGGTGAACGAGTAACCATAGAGAGAGTTGAACGGGACGTAGTACGATGTGCCCGTACCCGTGCCAATCTCAATGGTCTCAGCTTTTGCCACACCCATAAAGGCCAGCAAAAGCGTCATCATCAAAGAAAAAACTTTCTTTTTCATAATGATTTGATTTGATTAGTAAATAAGTTAATTAACCTTTTGTCATAAATGACATTTATTAGACATACAACACACGCCTTAACCCTTAGTAAAATTTTGGATTTATAGGACACTGATTTTGGATTTATAGGACACTTTCAATCTATACATACAAAAAGGCGACCTGAAGCAAATCAGGTCGCCTTTTGTCTTGTTTGATTTCACTAAAGAATCAAATCCACTTCACCAACGGGAAGTCTTGACGGTGCGGCAGCATCGGGTTGGTGGGATAGACGCGGAAGGTGAAATTGTACACACCGGCGCGGGTAATTGGCACCTTAATATAATACTTCACCCAGCCGTCGCCCGAGTCGACGAGTTTCATCTTTTCGACAGAGGCAATCTCATTCACCGCTTCGTTGTTCTTCTTGCCAAAGAGTAGCTCGATGGCCAAATCGCCCGGCTCAAGGTCTGGTGTGAGCAAGGTGATTTCCGCAACAAACTGTTCGCCAAAGGTCAGCGGGCGCACGTTGGTGTCAGGCAACATCAGCGACTTCACTTCCACCTTGTCCCAATTGGCGCGTATGTGGTTCTTCCACGCATTGATTTCAAAGGCCTTCTGGTAACGGTTGGCCCTCATCCAATTGGTGCGTTCAATCAGTTTGTTGTAATACTGATCGAAATAGTCGTCCATCATGCGTTTCATCGTGAAGCGAGGCGAAATCTCGTTGAGACACTTCTTCATTGCCGCCACCCAACCTGTGGGGATTTCCTGAACATTGCGAGCGTAATAGAGCGGAACAATCTCATTCTCAAGCGTGTTATAAATCGTTTCGGCATCCATTTCGTCCTGATAACGCTGGTCCTGGTAGGTGCGTTTCTCCTGAATGGCCCAGCCTGCATCGGGACGATAGCCCTCGGCCCACCAGCCATCAAGGACGGAGAAGTTGAGCACACCATTCATCACGGCCTTTTCGCCACTCGTGCCAGAGGCTTCCAAGGGGCGCGTCGGGGTGTTGAGCCACACATCCACGCCACTCGTCAAACGGGCACCGAGTTCCATGTCGTAATTGCTGACAAACAGAATCTTACCGATGAACTCAGGACGGCGCGAAATGTCGATAATCATCTTAATCAGGTCTTGGCCGGCCTTGTCATTGGGGTGCGCCTTGCCTGCAAACAGGAAGATGACGGGGCGTTTCGGGTCGTTGACCAGCTGCGACAGGCGCTCCAAGTTGCCAAACAGCAGATGGGCGCGCTTGTAGGTGGCAAAACGACGGGCAAAGCCAACAATCAAAGCGTTCTCGTTCAAATTGTTGACTGTCTGCATAATCAGTTTCGGGCTTTCCTGACGTTGGCGCATGTCCTCCTTGATTTTTTCGGAAAGGTAGGCAACCAGTTCATGCTTCAACTGCCTGCGGATGTCCCAAATGGCCGCATCCGGCACATCGTTGATTTGTTTCCACATATTCACATCCGACTGATGGTCAATGTAATCAGGGCCGAAAGTCAACTTATATAGGCGTTGCCACAGGCGATTGCTCCACGTGGGCAGATGCACGCCGTTGGTGACATGACCGATATGGTTTTCCTCGGCGAAATAGCCTGGCCACAACGATTGGAACATCTCGCGCGACACGCGACCGTGAATCTTGCTCACGCCGTTCACCTCTTGGCTAAGGTTGGTGGCAAGCACACTCATCGAGAACTTCTCATTCGGGTCTTTCGGGTTGAAACGGCCCAAGCCCATGAAGCGTTCCCAACTGATATTCATACGGTTGGCGTAGTGCGGCATATACATACGGATGAGGTGCTCCTCAAAGGCATCGTGACCCGCAGGCACGGGCGTGTGCGTCGTGAACAAGGTGGAAGCCCTGACCAGCTCCAAAGCGACATCAAAGTCGAGATTGTGTTTGTTGATGTAAACGCGCAGGCGTTCCAAGCCGCTGAAGGCCGCGTGACCTTCGTTGCAGTGGTAAATCGTGGGTTTCAGGCCGATAGCTTCGAGCAAGCGAATACCACCCACTCCGAGGAACATCTCCTGCTTGATGCGCATTTCGCTGTCGCCGCCATAGAGCCGGCTCGTGATGCCACGGTCATCCTGCGAGTTTTCCTCAATGTCGGTATCAAGCAGGTACAACCCTACCCTACCCACATTGACGCGCCACGCCTTGGCAAATACCGAGCGACCCGGGAAAGCAATGCTCACCTTCACCCATTCGCCATTTTCGTTGAGTACGGGTTGGAGCGGCAGTTGCGAGAACTTCTGAGGGATGTAGTCGGCCCTTTGCTCACCCGAAACAGTAATTTCCTGAGCAAAGTAACCATGACGGTATAACAGACCGATTCCCACCATGTTAGCATTGGAATCGGAGGCTTGTTTCATGTAATCGCCAGCCAAAATTCCAAGGCCGCCAGAATAAATCTTCAGGCTCTTCATCAGGCCGTATTCCATGCTGAAATAAGCAATCATGTCCTTGCTTGGACAAAGTTGGGCCATGTATTGCTTGAACTGGTCGTAAACCTTGTTCAGGCGTTCAATGAAATCCTCATTGTCCTCCAAATCCTTGATTTGCTCCAACGTAAGGCCTCCCATCAGCGCAACGGGGTTCTGCTCTGTGGCCTTCCAAGCCTCTGGGTCAATGGACTCAAAGAGTTCGATGGCATCCACATTCCAGCACCACCAGATGTTGCGCGAAAGTTCCTCAAGTTTCTGCATTTCAGGAGAATAAATTGGCTTCACCAGCACCTTCTTCCAACTCGGCGAATCGTTCTTTTGGTAAGCCACCTCGTGCATCATATCGGCATAAGGCACAGGCTCCATCATGTAATGACGGCCGCCCGACTTCTCAAGAGCCACATCCCATGCCTTTTGATAATTGACAATCAGGTCTTTCCAAAGCAGTTTTTCGGCCACCTGCAAAGCAGCTTCCGAAATTTCTGTCATGCCTTTTTCTGTCAAATTCAGGAAACGGCGCATGGTTGACACGATGTCGTCAATCACCTTATTAGCATCTCCCTCCTGACGCGGCACCACGGTCACGGCCTCATTGCCTGCAAAATTTTGTTGCACAAATTTGCCGAAGCCAGAAACATCCGAGGTCAAAGTCGGGATGCCCATCGAAACGCTTTCAAGCGGCGTGTAGCCCCAAGGCTCGTAATAGGACGGGAACACCGAGAAATCGAAAGCGGCAAGGAACTCAGGATAGGTCATGTTGAAAATGCCGTCGCTGCCGTTGAGATAGGCTGGCACAAACATCACCTTCACCTTGTCGTTGGCATCGTTTTGCAATGCCGAATTGCGCAAAGTATTCAGAATCGCATCGTTCTCATATTCAAAGACATGGTGCGTTGCGGGGAAGTCGGTATGCCCCATGATGGCGTTGGTGCCGTCAAGGCGATGCTGCAAATCCTTCGAGGGACCTGCGATATTGCTCGGAACGGCAATCACGCCAACCACAGTGCGCGGCAAGTTCTTGTCCTCGTTCAAGCGGCGCAAAGCCTCAATGAACAGGTCTATGCCCTTGTTCTTGAACTCGTAACGGCCACTATTGATGACCATCAAGCAGTTGCGGTCAATCTTCTCTCCGCAAAGCGTTTCGACAATTTGCAAAATCTTCTCTCGCGACTCCTTCCGCTTCTCTGCAAATGCCTCAGGCTCTTCCCTTTGCGTGTGGTCGATGCCGTTCATCGTCACCACATCGGGCTTGCGATAAAGAAACTGCTCACATTCCTGCGCCGTAATGTCGCTCACCGTCGTGAAAGCATCAGCGTTTTTGGCGGCCTTCTGCTCCATCGACTGCTGCGAAACCACATTAAACTGCATGGCCATTACCGAAGGCAGGTAGGATTTCAGGTTGTCGTACAACGAAAGCCCATTGCCCGAAATGGCACGACCGAGATAAGTGGCGTGGGTGGTAAACACCGTGGCAACTTGTGGGCAATGCTCCTTCAAATAAAGCACGCCCGAACCCGTCATCCACTCATGGAAATGTGCCACTATATTACAGGTTTGCTGCAAGTTGTAATTGCAGAAATTCTCAATCACCTGACCAGCGGCATAGCCGAACAACACAGGCTCAACATAATCCCATTGGCCACGGATACTGTCGAGTTCATATTGTTCCCAAAGATGAGTAAGTATCTCATTTTTAGTCTGATACAAAGTCGTATAGTCCACCAAAATGGCGATAGGGCTGCTTTCGATTTTCCAACGACCAATGCGGAACTTCAGGCCTTGAGCCAAAGCGCGCTCGCGCCAATCGGGGAAAAGTTCATTGTCCTCGACAAAATAAAGCGTCTCATGCGATTCTTTCACCACATCAGGGCCAACCGTAATGTAGTGGTCGCCAAGCAGTTGACGCATTTCATTCGATTTTGTGGAAAGCACCGTATAGATGCCACCAACCATGTTGCATACTTCCCAACTGGTTTCAAAAAGGTATTCAGGGTTTTTCATATTGTTGGATTTATTATTTCAATTTAAAAATTCAAAATTCAAGATTTAATACAGCAAACCAAACATCCACAGTGGGATCCGGTTTCCATAGCCATATTCAACATCATCAATGGCAAGATAGCTGTCTGGCACATTGGCGATTTGATCAAATGTTTTGCTGCTTCCACCGACCTCGAACAAGTGTTTTCCGTTCACCTTGAAGTCGCCATGCTTCGGCATAACGACCTCATCGATGGCCCCCACTTGATTCAAGAAGAAGGTTTCGCGCATCGTCCCTACTTCGGCTGAAGGAGCAAATGCATACATCAGATTGGAGTTGCCCAAATAAATCTTCTTGGGCTTCACCAAATGCTTGTAACTCTTCGGTTCATCAGTCAGCAAAAGAAGTAATCCAGCACGGTCTAAAGCATAAAGCAATTTCAGGCAAAGGTCGCGCGTGGTTTCCAATTCCATCACAAGTGTCTGAATATTAGGCTCTAACGGAACATTTATCGCAATTATCATCAGCAGCGACTTGGCCTTTTGGATAGTCGTATAAGTCACTTCCTCAACGGAAGGCAAGTCCATTTCGAGCACCACTTGGGCAGTTTCGTCCAAACGCAAGAGGAAATCGTCACCCGACTCCTTATAAAACGGATAACAACCATGACGAAGATAATCGTCGAAATAGCGCAATACCTTGATTTTCGCGGCTATCTCCATCGCCTTGTTGACATGGTTATGGAGCAAGTCATCAAGCGACAATGTGGGTATTTGAAGAACACCCTCAAAAGCAAGAAATTCCCTAAACGACAATACATTAAGCGTATACAGCGTTTGTCGGCGCGACAAATCAGCCTTCGAGTGGTCGATTTCAAGCATTGACGAACCCGTATAAACGATACGGATTTCGGGATAGTCGTCATACAAGTTTTTCAAGGCTTGACTCCATTTCGGATATTTGTGCACCTCGTCAAGAAAAAGGCATGTCACCCCTCGACTATTGAGCCATTGCGCCAACTCATTCAGCGTGTGATTTTGAAACCAGAAGTCGTCCAACGAAACATAGAAAGCCTCGCTGGGGTCACTGAAAGCCAGCTTGATACGTTGCAGCAACAAAGTCGTTTTGCCCACGCCACGCGCACCCTTGATACCAACCATGCGTACCTCCCAATTGATTTGGTCATATAGATAACGCTTGAAAGTCAAATCCGTAACGGCCAACTTCCTAAGGTATTTCGCGTGCAGTGACTGTAATTCGTCTTGACCCATTTTTTTCGCTTTGATGCTGCAAAGTTACAAATTTTCGCTTTTCCAAAAGCAATTTTTCTCAAATTTTCACTTTTCTAAAAGTGATTTTAGATTAATTTTCGCTTCTCCAAAAGTGATTTTTCGTAATTCATTAACTTTCAACTGGTTCTTGAACCTCTCTTTTGCGCTTCGAGAGTTTTGTCACCCTATCAGCAAAATCAGTGAGCACATTCATGTAATTGACATACGCATCATAAGGCGAAGCGTAGTGGTTGAAATACTTGTGAACCACGCCGTCAGAGAGCCACTTCGTACACATGTAATAGAAATGGTCTGAGGTTTGGAGCATCGTCCAATCCTGTTGCAATTCCTCATCCTTGATGCGGCGCACTTTGGCGTTCAAGTCATACAAGGCATGATAGGCATCGTCTTGAAGCGGGTTGCCCAACCAAGCCGTAAGGTCGCGCTCCTCGTCGCTCCACGACAGCACATTGGGCACATGGACTGCACTCACCGGCTGCAATTTCTTCGCCAACTCTTGTGGAGTGGCAAACTTGAACTTGCTGCCCGTCAAAACGGCCTCGGGCAAAGCCTCCATAAAATCGAAGATGCCTGTTTCCGCCGACTGGTGCTCGCCGAAAGTCTCGTAGTCCATGAAAATATTGACCACCTCTTCCTCCTCCGGCAAGGCATTGAGCCAATTGACGAAATCCTCGGCTTTGAAGCTATCCTGCACAAAGCGGAAGGCAATCTCGTCACTGAACTTGAAGTTGCGCAACAACACCTTCAGTTTCGGGTTGATAGCATTGGCGTACATGTAGTTTGGACTCTTCCAACCCAAGATGTGCTTCGCGCCTTCAGTAAGCATGAGGTTGTAGCCCATGTCGGCCACCGCCGCTCCGATTTCGTCGCTGTAAATCAGCTCCGTGTTGCGGAAGGTCTTCGGCGTAACGCCAAACACTTCCTTCATCTTGTGCTTGTGAGCCGTCACCTGACGCTTGAACTCGTCAGGGTTGTTCAGCGAGGCCAAAGAGTGGGCGTAGGTTTCGGAAAGCACCTCAACTTGGCCCGTGGCAACCAACTTCTGGAAACTTTCCAACACCTCTGGGGCATACTGCTCCATCTGCTCAATGACCACGCCAGAAAACGAGAAGGCGAACTTGACCTTGTCGCCAAACTTCTCGATTTGCTTCATCAGCAACTCGTTCATGGGCAGGTAGCACTTCTCCGCCACCCGCCTCATAATCATGCGGTTGCTGTAGTCGTCACCCGCCTCATAATCATGCGGTTGCTGTAGTCGTCATAGTAATAATGTTTCTTCCCGATTTCGAAGAAACGATACGTGCGGAGCCTGTAAGGCTGATGCACTTGGAAATAGAAACAGATTGATTTGCTCATATTGTTAGGTATTTATTATTCAATTCTATAGATTCATTTAATGATCATTTTTTTGTATTTATTCTGCTGCGTCATTTGGAGTATCATTTGGAGTATCATTTGGAGTATCATTTGGAGTATCATTTGCATCGAAGAGTATCCAATAACCGTATTGGTTATTATTTGAGCGCGATATTATACCTTCCTTTTGCAATAGCGACACTTCTCTTTTAATCGTCGGGATGGAAACCATTAAACTCTCAGCAAGCCTTTTTATAGGAACCGTTTTATTTTCAGAAATCATTTCAAGAATCTTTCGTTGTCTCTCCGTCAATTGCAATCCACTTAAATCAACAATATTCTCAACTTCAACACTGCGTGGAATCGTCACCAAAGTGCCTCCAAAAGCACATTCAAAGGTAGGCAAGGCAATATTCTCTTTTTTAAAGGCCATTTTCACCTTGTCGATGCCACGACCCCAATTCTCGATAAAACCAGCCTTATAGAACACACTGGCTATCAATTTGTTTCGCGGTTTTGAAAGATGCGAGCCTAACAAGACCTCGGTATTGTATCCTTCCGGCAACTCACCTTCGTTCCAAAGCCAAATTTTGTCATTATAAACCTTCATTTGGATGTCAGTTCCCAAATAGTCACGATGCACGATGGCATTATAAACCAACTCTCGCATAGCATCTTCGGGAATCTCCAGCGCCTCAACACGATGCAGGCCTTCATAATGAATCGGGGTTCTCAGATACTTGCTGCGCAACACCCAAATCACACGGTCAGCCATCTGGATCAAGTTGCCGCCCACTTCGTCCTGAAACATCAAATCGGAATCTCTCGTTCCGAAACGGCCAATTCTGAACCTCGAGCTAATGAACCTGCGCTGCGGATCTTTGCCAAACAAAAGCACTGCGGCATTCCTCAACGCTCCATCTTCTGTCATCAAATCGAGGTTTCGCAAGACCGTTTCCGTACTGTCATAAAGCGTGTCGCCTTGCATACGGCCAGCCGTAATGGCATTTTTCAGGAAAAAGTCGACGGCCAAGCGGTCTATTTCTTCCAAAGTGGCGTGTTCGCAAACGAAAGCATCCCACGAGCGACCCAACTTGCGAAGCAAGAAATTCTGCAAAGCCAATCCATTCATTTCCTGCAAAGTAGCACCTGAACGGTAATAGTATTTACCTTTGAACGAAATCGGTTGGTCGACGGCATCCACCTTGACGGAAACATATTCCTTGTCGTCTTGCTTGCGCAAATCCACAGCGGCCATCAAGCCCATAGTCAGCAGAATCTTGTTGGGAATCTCTTCCAAAAGCCGTTTGGCATTCTTCAAGCCGCACACATCGCCATTGTCGTCAAGGCCCAAAAACAACGTGCCGCCTTGCGCGTTGGCAAAGCCGCAAATCCATTTCAGGTATTCGTCCTTCCAGACCTGCTTGTATTCTATGTGCTGCGACTCAATCATTTACATAAATCACACTACCGACTCATAAACCGCCTTGATCTTCTTCGCGGCAGCTTCCCACTTGAGGCTGTCCACCTCGTCCTTGCCTTCGTCCTTGAAACAGTCGGCCAAAGGCTTGTAGTGGCAAAGGCCGTAGATGGCATCGGCCAAGCCATTGATGTCCCAGAAGTCGACCTTCAAAGCGTGTTTCACAACCTCCGAAACACCGGACTGCTTGCTGATAACCACCGGCACATTCAAGCGCATGGCCTCCAAAGGCACAATACCAAAAGGCTCTGAAATTGAAGGCATGACAAACACATCCGTCATGGCAAACATTTGATCGACGGCCTCGCCTTTGAGGAAACCCGTGAAGTGGAAATGACTGCCCATGCCGAGTTGCGCCACTCGGCGAATCATGCCTTCCAGCATGTCACCCGTACCAGCCATCACGAAATGGATGCTCGGATCGACTTGATGAATCTTGTAGGCCGCCTCAATGAAATATTCGGGACCTTTCTGATAAGTGATTCTTCCGAGGAAGGTCACCACCTTGGCATCCAAGCCACTACGCTCGTATTCCGACTTGGGTTTGTCGTTGGGTTCCACGGCGTTATGCACCGTCACGACTTTTTTCGGGTCGATGCCGTATTTCTCAATGACGATGTTCCTTGTCAAGTTGCTCACCGTGATGACACGGTCAGCGGCCTCCATGCCTCGCTTTTCGATGGCGTACACATCCGTGTTGATGTTCTCGCCTGAGCGGTCAAACTCTGTGGCGTGCATGTGAACCACTAAAGGTTTGCCTGTGGTTTCCTTCGCAGCGATGCCAGCAGAATAAGTCAGCCAGTCGTGGGCGTGGATGACATCGAAGTCGTATTTCGTAGCCAACGACGAGCCAATCAAGGCATAGCGGGCCACCTCTTCCATCAAATTCATGCCGTATTTGCCCGAAAACTGGTAGTTGCGCGCAAACACCGAACCCGAGCGGTTGAAGTTTTCCACCACATGGCGGTCGCTTTCCAAAACATTGACAAATTCCTCCGGCCCGACATACGGAATGATGTTCGACCCGATTTCCATATACTGAACACGTTCCCAATAGCTGCGGTTTTCTTCGTGGTCGATGTCGATGGTCACGTCGCTGGCGTTGAGCAGGCGCACATTGGTTTCGTCCTCGTCGCCGTAGGCACGGGGCACCACGAAAAGCACGTCCACATCATTCTTGGCCAAACCTTTAGTCATGCCAAAGCAAGCCGTTCCAAGGCCGCCAGTAATATGGGGCGGAAACTCCCACCCAAACATCAAGACTCTCATTTTGAGCCTCCTTTCTTATTTAGTTCGTCAATCAAATACTTGAGATAAAGCAAGGCACTCACGCTCGTCGATTGCGAAATGCAACCACGCGCCTCAAAAGGCGGATTGCCGTCGTAAATCTCTGAAACCGTGCCGATTCCATTTTCCTTGATGGCTTCCTCGAAACCGTTGTAAAGGTCTTCCAAATACGGCAGTGAGGTCTTCCCGAACAATTTCACCGACAAATCGGCGTAAAACGCTATCAACCAAGGGAATGTGGTACCATTGTGGTAGGCTCTTTCGCGTTCCGAATGGTTGCCAATGCTGATACCTTTATAGTTCTCATCGTTAGGCGAAAGCGAACGTATTCCTCTGGTAGTCAGCAATTCGGAATGGGCAATGTCGAAAGCGAGTTTTTGCTGCTCGTCGCTCATTGGGCTATACGGCAAGGCCGCCGCAATCATCATGTTAGGACGCACCTGCGTGTTTTTCTCGTTGCTGTTCACATAGTCGTAGAATCCGCCGCGTTCTTTATTAATAAAGGTGTCGGCAAACGAAACTTTCACCTTGTCGGCCAAAGTCTGCCATTTCTTCAGCAATGCGCTCTTCGGTTCGGCTTCTTTCAGGAGTTCAACACCATAACACAAGGCATTATACCACAAAGCATTGACCTCAATCGCCAAGCCTGTGCGGGGTGTCCAAGGTCTGCCCTGTGCGAAAACATTCATCCAAGTCAAAGCCAAGTCGCGGTTGCCAGCGTATAGCAGACCACTGTCCATAGTATGCACATTGAAGTCGGTGCCTTCGATGAAACTTTCCAAGATAGTCGTCATCGGCTTCTTGTATTTCTTCCAAATGTCCTTCTTGTCCTTGCCGAGCATCTTCTCGTAGATTTGCAGCACATAAAAGAACCATAGCGGCGAGTCTACGGCAGTGAAATACAGGCTCTTCTGGTAATAGCGATGCGGGAAGAACGGACCTTGCATCCTTTCGACGAGATAGTCCAATGCCTCCTTGAAGGTCTTTTCGTCGCCTTGTGCCAAAGTGATGCCTGGCAACGAAAGGAAAGTGTCGCGACTGCACGAACCAAACCACGGGAAGCCTGCCCAAAGCCTTGTTCCTTGCGAATCGCGGATGATAAACTGTTGTGCAGCTTTCAGCAAACAGTCCTCATAACTTGTTTGAGGCAACAGTCTTTTCACTTCCGCCTCGCATTGCCGCTTGATGGCCGCAGGATTCTGTTCCTCAAGGCTCACGGAAAGAATCACCGTGTCGCCTTGCTTCATCTGCAACTCGAAGAACCCCGGAACGAACTGATCCTCAATGGCTTCATAGCCACGCTCCTGCTCACGAATGTAAAACATATTGTAGTACCAATGCGGCACATGCGTGTATTCCACCGCCTTCGAGAACTGCAAATACAGCCTCGAATAGTCTTTGTAAAGTTGCCACGATGCGCCGTTTTTCACCATTTCCACCTTTCGGCTGGCATCATAATTCTCGTGTGTCAGCATGTGGACATTGCGGAAAGCCAAGAAAGGCAAAACGCGCAAAGTGATTGGCACCGAAGCCTCGCGCAAAGTGTAGCGCACAAAGAGCCGTGCCTCGGTGGAGGAGAAAATCAATTCCTTGTCCAACACCACATTGCCGATGCGGTAAGTCAGTTTCGGCATGGGGTCGGCGGTGAAGTCGCGGAGGTATTTGTGACCACGAGGGGCAAAGACACCATCGGGGTACATGTGTACGCCGAGGTGGAATTCCTCCTTGTTTTCGATGATGGTTTCGTCGAGGCTCGACAGCAGCACATGGTTGTTGTTGTCCAATTGCGGCTGCGGCACGACCAACAAGCCGTGGTATTTTCGCGTGTTGCAGCCAATCACGGTGGTGGCGAGGAATGAGCCTAAACCATTGGACCTCAAAACTTCATGGTTGAGCGAGAACTCCAGATTGACCAATTTCTTCTTATCCCAAGAAATGTAACTCATAGTATGTTTTATGCTTGATATTCTAATGGAAAATTGCTACAAAAATAGTGCTTTTTTCCAAACGAAAATAAAAACAACATTTATTATCTTTGCAGCGGCAAAAGAATCCTTAAATTAAATCTATATGACAAAAAAAATCATCAACATGATCGCATTGAGCGTAATCACATTGGCTTCGCCCGAACAAAAAACCGAGGCCGCAGGCCCGAATCCCTTCCTGACCGAGTACACGACACCATTCCAAGTGCCGCCATTCGACCAGATCAAAATCGAGCATTACATGCCTGCTTTTGAGGCGGGCATCAAGGAGCAACAGGCTGAAATCGAAGCCATTGCCAACAATGCTGAAACTCCAACCTTCCAAAACACCATCCTGCCTTTCGACAAATCGGGTGAAACTCTCGACCGTGTAAGCAACGTGTTCTTCAACCTCAACGAGTGCCTGACCAACGACGAAATGATTGCCATCGCTGAACAGGTGCTGCCCATGCTCTCGAAACATGGCGACGCCATTATGATGAACCCGAAACTTTTCGAGCGCATCGACTATGTGTATCAACACCGCAACGAAATGGGTTTGGACGACCAGCAAATCCGCGTGGTGGAGAAATACCATCAGGATTTTGTGCGCAACGGTGCCGCCCTGCCTGCCGACAAGCAAGCCGAATTGAGCCAAATCAACGAGCAACTCTCGACTTTGAGCCTGCAATTTGGCAACAATCTTTTGAAGGAGAACGCCAATTACAAACTTGTCATCGAGAACGAAGCCGACCTTGCCGGATTGCCGCAGACCAGCATCGATGCCGCCGCCGAGCAAGCCAAGGCCAATGACATGGAAGGCAAGTGGGTGTTCACGCTCTCGAAGCCAAGTTTGATTCCTTTCTTGCAATTCGCCGACAACTACAAGTTGCGCAAGGAAATGTACGATGCCTATTACAATCGCGGCGACAACAACAACGAATACGACAACAAGGCTCTTATCAAGCAAATGCTGGAATTGAGACTAAAGAAGGCACAACTCTTTGGCTACGAAAACTTTGCTGACTATGTATTGGCTGTCAACATGGCTCATGATTCCAAGACCGTTGACAAGTTCCTCATCGACATCTTCAAACCTGCACAAGATCTGGCCAAAAAGGAACTGGCCGAGATGCAGGAAATCCGTTACAAAGAGTATATGTCACGCACCTTTGAAAAAGAAGAAATTGTTAAACCCAAAGACAGAGTCAATAAAATCTATGGTTCTGATTGGTGGTACTACGCCGAAAAACTCCGCAAGGCCAAGTACGACTTCGACGAGAATTACATCAAGCCCTACCTCACTGTTGACAATGTACGCAACGGCATGTTCATGGCTGCCAACAAGTTGTACGGCATCACATTCACACAAAACACCAACTTGCCCATCTACTATCCTGGCGTGGAAACCTACGAGGTGAAGGAAGCCAACGGCGATTTCCTCGGCATCCTCTATTTAGACTACTATCCACGCGAATCGAAGAGCGGCGGCGCATGGTGTACCAGTTTCCGTGAGAGCGGCCACGACATCAACGGAAAGAAAATTTATCCAGTTGTTTCTCTCGTGATGAACTTCACTCCTGCTTCGGGCGACACTCCTGCCCTGCTCACTTGGGACGAAACTGAGACCATGTGGCACGAGTTTGGCCATTCGCTGCATGCCTTCTTCTCCGATGGTCTCTACAGCCGCACCTGTGGCAATGTGCCCCACGACTATGTGGAAATGCCTTCGCAAATCATGGAAAATTGGGTGGCCGAGCCAGAGGTCATCCGCATGTATGCCAAGCATTACAAAACCGGCGAGCCAATGCCCGACAGCCTCATCACCAAGATTGAGAACAGTGCCTTGTTCAACCAAGGCTTCATGACCACCGAACTCATTGCCGCCTCCATTTTGGATATGAAATTCCACGAAATCACTTCCATTGATGAAATCAACGAGCTTGATGTGGATGCTTTCGAGAAGCAGCAGATGGATGCCATCGGCCTGATGCGCGAGATTCTGCCCCGCTACCGCAGCACCAATTTCGCCCACATCTTCAACGGTGGCTATAGTGCCGGTTACTATGCCTACACTTGGGCCGAGGTTTTGGACAAGGATGCCTTCAACTACTTCAAGAGTTCAGGCAATCTTTTCAATCCCGAGTTGGCCGCTTCGTTCCGCAAGAACTGCCTGCAAGAATGCGGCAACGACGAAGGAATGGTGCAATACCGCAAGTTCCGTGGCCAAGACCCTGACTATGAGCCTTATCTGAAAGCACGCGGACTGAAATAAAACCATTGCGGCTGCCACAATGTGACAGCCCTACAAACAAACAATCCCGGTGAGGAAGTCTCATCGGGATTGTTGTTTCTTGAAATCCTTTAGAAGATTAGTCAAAGAGTTTCTTGTTGTTTTCCAACAGAAGTCCCAATCTGTCTATATTCTTCTTGCTCAAACGAATATGGGGCAGGAAACGCTTGAAATTCTCCAGTCCGTGCATATCGGAACCAACATAGTCATACATACCCTCTTTCAGCAGGTAATGCGACTTGACCACCGCCGCCTTGCCATAAGCACCAGAAAGTGACAATAGGTTCAACTGGAAATAGAAGCCCTTGTCTCTCCACCTAAAATAATTGTCGCGCACGGCATATTCATACCGCTCAGGATGCGCAATGACTATATTATAATCATCACACATCACATCGTAAAGCATTTCGGAAATGCCTGGTTCATACATCATATAGGAAGTTTCGCAAAGCACCTGTTTCCCAGTTTTGCTCAAAGTCAAGAAACCCTCTTTGTAATGATCCATGAAACGCGCATCCAACATGTATTCAGCCGCCAATCGCAGCTCAATCTTGCACGACTTTTCAGCCACAGCCTTGAATGTTTCAAACTCCGAAGTGATGTTTGTTCGGTCATTCAAAGGATAATCCTTCATAAAATGCGGGGTGAGAATCATCTTCTCTACACCACGCTCTTCAAGTTTCTTCAAGGCTTGCAGCGACTTCTCAGCAGTGGCAAAGCCATCGTCAACGCCAGGAAGCAAGTGGCAATGCACATCGCAACTCCCACGGAAAAAGTCGTCAGGCAATTTATGTTTTCCCCAGTCAAACATTTCAATCATTATTCTTTGCCGTCATCTTTCATCTTGGGTGCGCTATTGCTATGGCTATGATGGTGGTGGTGATGGTGTTTCCTGAAAACGCGCTGATACCATTTCTTCTTTTTCTTGCCTTCCTCCTCGTTGCCATAGCCGTAACCATAGCCGTAACCATAGCCGTAACCATAGCCGTAACCATAGCCGTAACCATAGCCATAGTAGCCATAACCGCGCTTCTTCTTGTTGACCGAATTCAGGATTACGCAAATGTTCGGGAACTTGCCATCCTTGTAGAACTTATCCACATCGAAGAGCAAACGCTTGTCGGTCTTACCAGCCCTCAACACCATGATTGTCGTGTCGGCAACACGTTTCACGATGTCGGAATCGGCCACCATACCCACGGGAACATTATCCAAGAAGATGTATTCGTAACGCTTGCGCAATTCGCTAACAAGGGCATCCAAACGGGTATTCATCAGCAATTCTGCCGGATTGGGAGGAATCGGGCCAGAGAATATGACATCAAGATTCTGAATCCCAGTATCGGAATAGATGATATCGTCTACATCATCAGTCTTGCCTGACAGATAGTTGGAGATACCAGCCCTCTTGCTGACATTGAACACCTTGAACAATGTACCTTTACGAATATCCAAGTCAACCAGAACCACCTTTCTTGAAGCAAGAGCGAAACTCGTGGCCAAATTGGAAGAAATGAAAGTCTTTCCCGACGAAACCATGAACGAGGTGAACATCACGACATGAGCACCGTCTTTCCTGTCTTTCATGTATTCCAAATTAGATCGAATCAAGCGGAAGGATTCAGAAAGCGAGTCACGACCATTTTCCCTTACAGTGATGGTATGATCAGGCACTTTAGTGGCAAAAGGAACATCACCCAAGAATGGAACGTTGGAAGACTTTTGGACATCAATCCTATCGTGAATCGTGGTATCCAACATGTTAATCAAGAACATGATGGCTATCGGAATGGCCAAACCGATGAGCAAACCGACGAGCAAAGCCCTACTCTCATTAGGAGCGATAGGAGTTGTGTTGGGATAAGCATAGTCAACTATCTTTGCTACAGGCTCCAACTGGGGGCTCTTCATCAACAAGTCCTCTCTTCTGGTAAGCAATTGCAAATAAAGCGATTCCTTGATACCTTGCATACGTTCCACGGAACTCAGTTCCAATTGAGCCACAGGAACGGTTTGGATTTGGGAATTGGCGATATTCTTCTCCCTATTGGCTGCCGCGATTCTACTTTCCAAGCCAACAAGGTTTGTTTCAAGAAGAGTAAGAATACTTGAACGCAAACTCACTTGCCTTTCGATAAGATTTTGAGCAACAGGATTGTTGATTGTTCCATCAATCCTATGCTTCTCCAATTTTACAAGATTACTATTATACTCAGAAATCACAGCAGAAGCATCTGCAGTTACAGGGGTCATTCCTATCGGAATAATCTGTCCCTCATTATCTTTCACAAATTCAATCAGATAACGAATCATGTCAGCATGGGCAACAAGTTGTTTTTCTTCTTGGGTAGAAGCCGTGCTGTTAGCCATGTAAGTCTGACCGAAACTCTTCGTGTCAATGAGGTTATGGCTACGCTTGAAGTCGACAAACACCTGCTCATAATCCTCTATGTCATTCATCAAGTAATTGATTCTTTCATTGATGAATTCTTCAGTATAATTCAACACTCTCTGCTGGTCTTCAATAGATTCCTGATTGTAAACATCCATCAATGTGTTCAGGGCATCAGCGGCTCTCAACGGCGAAGTGTCTTCCAAATACAACCTCAAAATGGCATTCCTATCACCATCACGTGACACCCTAATCCTCGAACGATAAGATGACGCAACAGCCGACAATGGTACATGTCGCACGGAGATCGATTCACCCAAATAATCATCATAACGCCAAGTGGGAGCAACCACCATTCTACCGACTGGTGTCACCACAGTGTCGTTGAGTTTCACTTTCATAGTGGGTACGCCACCTCCAAATCCGTCCACAAGGACTATCCCTTTGTCCTGAAGTTTCACCACAATAGAAGCATTGGCCTGCTCATCCATATCTGGGAAAACAACCTCAATTGGCGATTCCTTATAAAGATTCGTCGCACGCTTGGTCATCTTACTTTTGTAAATATACGACATGCACAGATTCAATTTACGAACCATGTTTTCCATATTGGTGCGCGACTTCAGCATCATCATTTCATTATTGACCGTACTGACCACCAATCCCGATCCTGAAAGCACGCTCATCGGCGCAGAACCACGGAAACTCTCCGCTCCACC
>CACXQO010000086.1 GCA_902769815.1 uncultured Bacteroidia bacterium
TGAAAGCCGAGGCACGGACAGTTTTTGCTTTGGCGAGAATGCTGGGGTGTACACCTGAGGTGATATGTGGGTAATGCAAAGCGTTTTTATTCAGCCAAAGCAATGTGTTTTTATCCTATTCTGGCTGGATTAAATTCTTTATTCAGCCAAAACAAGGTATTTTTGTAGTGTTCTGGCTAAATAAGGAGGGTTTCTACTAGTCAAGGAAAATTATTACCTTGGATTTTTTCGATTTTGGCCGAATTATTACCTTGGATTTTTTCGATTTTTGGCAAATTATTACCTTGGATAATTTCATTTTTTATACCTTTGCATCCGGAAATCAAGAAGTTGTATGTATTACGAAAGAATCATAGATCGTTACTTGAGCGAATGGGCAACTTGTCCCGTTCACAAGCCCATCTTGCTGCGTGGGGCACGACAGGTCGGTAAATCCACTGCCGTCAGACATTTAGGCGAGAGTTTCAAGTATTATGTGGAAATCAACCTTGAAAAGCAATCCCCTATTGTGCCCAATGAAACCTTGTTGTTTATCGATGAAATACAGGAAAGCCAAGAGGCCATTATGGCGTTGCGTTATTTCAAGGAGGACATGCCTAACCTACATGTCATCGCCGCAGGGTCGTTGCTTGAGTTTGTGCTCGACGAAATCCCGACCTTTGGTGTTGGGCGCATCCACTCCATGTATATGTTCCCGATGACTTTTGACGAGTTCCTATTGGCCAATGGCGAACAACTGTTATTGGACGCACGCGGCCATGCCAATATTGATGCACCTTTGCCAATGCCTCTCCATGAGAAATTGATCGGGTTGATGCGCATTTTCATGCTGGTGGGTGGTATGCCAGAGTCTGTGGTCAAATGGGTGCAGACCCATGACTTTTTGCAGTGCCAAGAAGTGCAGGACGACATTATCACCGGTTACGAAGCCGACTTCCCAAAGTACAAGAAAAAAGTGGACCCGCAACTGCTGATTGCCACGATGAAAAGCGCCGCGACCCAAGCCACCAAGAAATTCGTCTATTCCCGAGTGACGGGAGAATACAAGACAGCGGAAGTGAAAAAAGCCCTTGACCTGCTTATCAAGGCGGGAATTCTGATCCCCGTTACGCATTCAAGCGGTAACGGTTTGCCTTTAGGCGACGAATCTGACGAAAGCATCCGCAAGATATTGTTACTCGACACCGGGCTGATGCTGAGACTGCTCAACATGACGATGGGTGATACGAGTGCCATCACTGCGCAAATCCTTACTGCTACGGCTGCCGACTTGGTGAACAAAGGCCCTATGGCAGAGATGCTGGCAGGACTTGAGCTGCTGCACTACCTCACTCCGAACCTGCACCACGATTTGTATTATTGGGTTAGGCAAGCCAAGAACGCTACCGCAGAGATTGACTACCTTCTTTCGCGGGACATGAAGGTTTTGCCTTTTGAAGTGAAGGCTGGTGTGCAAGGAGGCATGAAAAGCCTTTGGGACTTCATGCGTGAAAAGAAACTGGAACAAGCCGTCCGATGCTCATTAGAGAACTTCGGAAAGTTTGACTATATCGATGCCGAAGCAGAAGGTGCTGTAAGGCATGTGGAGGTTTATCCACTTTATGCTTTATCGCAATTTGTGATGAGAGAATAGAAAAAGGTATCTCCTTTCGAATGATTCAAGCATACGAGCAAGGCAACCATAACATCATGAAAGCCGAGGCGCGGAGGGTGTTTGCTTTGGCGAGGACGCTAGGGGTGTGGGGCGGAGGTGATTTGCGGGTGATGTAAAAAAGATTCCATTAGATTATAAGCCACGTAGTGACTTAATCCGCTCCTCGAATATGGCTTTTGGCAATCGGGGGTTGGTTTTCAACAACATTTCCAATCGTTCCGCCATGACCGTACCCGTAATCAATTGTTCTGCAACAAATTTGTCAACAAGATAAAGGATGCCTGAAACCAGCACACCTTCATCTTCTGCGTGGTTGCGCAACTTCTTGTCGCCCGTAAGCAGTCGGTAGCCGTTGTCCTTCGAGTACTTCAATACCGCACAATCCGTTAACGAAAGGTTTGTCTGCAAAGCCATTTTGCCATAATAGGCTACCAGATCGACGTTCTCCTTGTCACTAAAAGAATGGACCTCCAATATACCGTCTTTTACCATTTGGTCAATTTCAGGTCGCTTATAGGGCGAACGGTGCAACTCGGCCATCACGTAGTCTACTGTGTGGAATTTGATAGAACAACGTTCAACCAGCCCCAATAAGTCGGCATCGTACATATCGATGAGCACCTGAGTATCGTTGACCACTATCTCCATATCACGCTAATGTTAGTTGTGCATTCACTTGGTCAACGGAACAGTCGAGCAAGTCAGCAGCCTTCGAAACTGTAATCAGGTTGTCGGACAATGCCTTGTAAACCAATCGTTCGAAACGCGACGATTCCTCTTTTTGATACACGCTTGCCTGCACCCTCTGTTTCAGTTCAGGATTGCGATTTAGCTCAATGCACAAGGCTCTGTGCGATGTTTCACTGATGATTCCTATTTGTTTGGCTTTCACAAGGATAGCATCAACCGAAATCCCATAACTCTCTTGTATCAGTTTCAACTCCTTCCAAGAGAGGTTTTTGCGATGTTCACCTAACAGCGATTTCAGTACTGCTGATGGCAAAAGCACTTCGTTGGCAAACACGTTGCACAAGCGTTCTGCGTCAGCTCCTTCATCGAACCGCAATACAATATGCGCCAATTCGTGAAAGAGAGTCAAGCGACGGCGTTCAGAAATGATGTTTTTGTTGAGAACAACAACTGGCAGGTCTATGTTCTTCAAACAACTGCCATCGAATTTCTTGTCAGCGTCAATCTCAATCACTTTTACACCGTTGTTTTCAAGCACTTCGATAGGCGTGGAAATGCAGTCGGTACCTAGGTTAAGGTCTTGACGGAAACGTGCTCCGATTGAACGGGCGTCGTTGTCGCTGCTCAACAGCACTTGGTCATAAGTAAGGTTAAACGGGACTCCGTCGTGTGTGATATTTTCTATTTCGCTATATTTTTCGATTAGCAACGCGATACATTCTTTAATGGCCGTCTCCTTTTTAGCGGGAAGGCTCGACCGTTTGCGGAACTCGAAGCTGTTGTAATCTATGCTGACGGTGAACGGCCTGAAGAAATAGTCGATTCCAAAATCAAGAGCTTCGGCTATGGCAATCAGGTTTTGGCTCGACGGGATCATCTTTGCCGTTTCGTATTTGGCGATGGCATTACTCGAAACTCGACCTTCCAACCGTGCACATAGCTCTCTTTGGGAAATCCCCCGAATCCTTCGTGCATTGATAAGTCGCTGTGCAAAAACATTTTCCATAACTAAATCCCCTTTTTGTTGATAACTTGAATTGGTGTGCAAAAATACATATTATATTTTAATTTGCACACCTTTTGTGTTTTTTATCTTTATATACCATCTGAAAGCAACCCCATCTCACCCAAAAAGAACTGGCCGAGCTTTTGGTGATGACCCTTCACATAATTCAGGCCTACGAGCAAGGCAAACCAGGACATCTTGAAGGCAGAGGCGCAGACGTTTTTTGCCTTGGTGAGGGTGCTAGGATGTGAGCGGAGGTGGTTTGTGGGTGAAATGCTCATAATGCAAAAGTGCGCTACTCTTTTAAATCGCAAATCAACGCTCTTTATTTGCATCCGTAATAGTGTCTCCTTCCTTTGACGATAAACTAAAATCTAAATTGGGATTTGGAGTACTTGAATTATCAATAGTTATGGTAACCCCATTATTGTTATTTTCCTTATCATTGCCTACTTGAGGTTTACTCTTTGTAAAGTAAAAAATTGAAAACACTAATAACGATACTATTGTAACACAATAAGCAATGTATTTTCCATAATTACACAATTGACGTATTAGCCATGAAGGTTCTTTATCTTTACTTATTTTTTCATTTTTTGTAGTATGGTCTGAAACCAAGAAAGCAAACAAAATAATAGCTAAAGTATATGTAAGACTATAAATAATGTATTCAGAGAGGTTGTTAACAACTCGGAATGTGGCAACAGTGGTAACGATAAACGATAAAAATGCTGTAAATAGGCCAAGTATTTGTATGGAATTATGTTGATGATTATTTATACTTTTTTGTTGGTTTTGTATTTCAACTTGTTGGTCTTTAATAGTTTTTGTTTCTTTAGTTATTTCAGATTGTTGCGTTTTAATGGTTTCCGTTGTCGTCTCTAATTCTGTTTCTTTTTGCGTGAGATAGAGAGTCATTTCGGACGAGAAAGATTGGAATTGCAGAAGATTTCTTTCATAAAAATCATGTAACCTACCAATACTTATCGCATTACAATAATATGATCCAAAAAAGAAAGCATTTTTATAATCATCACAATTATAATTAGATAGTTTGGCGGATTCTAATTCAAAACAACTGAAACTTTTATTGTTTTTATCATATAGATAAAAACTATGTTCAAAATAAGGCCTAAAAACAGTAGGCATGCTATTTGTATATGTCCGAATGTAATGCTCCAAATACAATAGCAATTTGTACATTAGTTCTAGTAATTTATTCCTATCATCAATGCTATCTTTTTTTATACTTAATTGATTATTAACAAAGTGAATAGTGCTAACAAAAAAGAATGGAGAAAAACATCCAATGTCATCGCGCGTTTGACCATCTTCAGATTTTTTATTTTTGATAAACTCTTTAATAAACTCATCGATTTTATCAATAACCTTATTAGTATCTTTTTCTTGAAAATTTTCGATTGTTTCTATCGTGGAAGACATTTGAATATAATGATTTTGTCCTCTTTCTACCCAATTATCATACTTTACAATGTCCTGAATATTTTGACAAATTGATAAGTCTAATCTTGAAATAATGTTATCTAATTGATCTCTATCAATGCTTTTCTCTTTATTATTATCTTTATAAGTAATGATTTTATTTAGATATTGAGGCATTCTTTCTTTTTCTATTTCTTTTTTTATTTTTTCACTATCTATAAAGAAAAAATCAAAACTATCAATTTCTAAATAATTATGACTTTTGTCATCCCCATTTGCAAAAACCATCTTATATATCAAAACGGCAGTTTTTGCTTTTACTATATTCACAACAGTAGAAAAATCATCATTTTCTATTATACTAACAAATTTAATCCTTCCCCATAAAGTAAGTAATTTCCCAATATTATCTGAAGATGCCTTATAAATATGATCAATACATGTCATTTCTATTACTGATTGAGTAAAATGAAGGAAAGCATCGCTATACATGGTGGGTTTATCATTAATATTAAGATAAAACGCAATTCTATTGGCTTTTTCTTCAGTATGGTCTTCTATTTCAATTCTCCTGTTATTCCGCCTCCCTATGGCATTTCTAATCCTCCCACATAAATCCACTAGTTTTGAGGCGAGAATTATAAAGTCTCTAATAAAACGTGGCTTTTTTATTTTCTCATATGATATTTCTTCTGTGCGTTCAATTAACTCAATTGTATTATTTAGTTTTTTTGAGTAATTTTCAATAAATAAGTATTCTGCATTAAGTAAGGATTTATTAATATGGTAATAGAATTCTCTTTCTTTTTGATAATAAACCTGATCCAAACGATCTAAATTCTCTTCTATTATCCTTTGTATCAAATTATTTCGTAGATCTGAGTCGTTAATATCAGATAATTTCACGTTCTCAAAAGAAGTGTAAGCTTTCGGTTTTTTTCGAATAGTAACTCCCCATGATGCAATATTATCACATAAAGTCTGGTCGGATTGATAAATCAAAGAGTCCACATTCTTTATAGGTGGTGATCCAGCATTTAATGCATATCTAAAGAAATCATCAATTGTAATAGAACAAAATGTTTGATTAAACTTAGGAACTTTATAATAATCTAAGATTTGTTGAACAACATCAACATAAATCTCCGAATCTTGTTTAAAAAAACTCCTAACAATATTAATTGCTTCGTCAAGATGTGTTTTTATTTCAGCCATTCAGAATTTGACTAAATATAAATAGTTATGTATATACACTATGCTTGTTCTAACATAAAACACCTGATAGTCTTTATGCAGCAATATTCCATCTAAGGAACATGGCCTCGTCTAATATGTCTTTTTTGTTTTTTGTATCCATTGTATGAGAATCTTGCTGATAAAAAGCATCTTTCCATATTTTCATATGAGTTAATTCAATTAGTCTTTCTCTTTCTCGAAATCCAGGAAAATTAGAAGCCTTCTTCAAATCATTTACAGCATCCTCAAGCATTTGGTAATATGTATCATATTCCTTTATTATAGCTTCCTTTTTATCTTGTTTTATGTTAATACCTAATCGTTTCTCCAATGCCTCAATATATGAAAACAAGTCTTTATATTGTAAATTAGAAGAATCTCTAAATGTAAGCTCTTCCACACCATTATTCTCTCGAATCGTATAATTGGGCAACTGATCTATAAAATAATAACAATCCTTATTTACTCCTCCTTTGGGGAAAGCTTCAAAATCAAATATGTCAAAAAGAGATTTATCACGCTCCTCTCTTACAGAAAGAAGGCATACAATGTACAAACATTTTATTACAGGGACAAAAGATAAATCTTTTAATACTTCCTGTTCTGTTTGATGATTCTTTTCTTTTTTCCATTTTACTAACAACTTAATTAATTGATTAAATAGAAGCATCTTTTTGATCAACTCACTTTTTTCAGTGTCATTTAAGTTGTTTAAACGATACCTTTGATACTCTTCTCTTTGTTCACTATAAACATTCATAATATATAACCCTCTCATTTTCAGAGAAATATCTCTTCAATTTTAATATGTTTGTTCTGCAAAAATAAGAAAAAATGTAATATGCAAGTATTTGGGCAAATATTTTTTAGGCCACACATGTTCGTTTTTTGTTGGAGTTTAGTGTTTTACACTATCGGGAATTGTAAACGATGTTGACATTGTGGGTGATTTGGAACGATGGTACACGAAAAAAGTGTGCGGCAACATACCGCACACTTTTCATCGTTAGTGTGTCTAATACCTTACTTCACCTCCTCAAAGTCAGCATCCGTAACAGTATCATCACCGCCATTGTTCTGCGGGCCTTGGTTCGGGTTGCCGCCTTGGAAGCCACCGCCCATGTTGTTCGGGTCGAAGCCGCCTTGCGGGCCGCCTTGTGTACCAGCGTTCTTGTACATCTCTTCGCTGGCCTTCTGCCACATGGCGTTCATCTCGGCCATGGCTGCGTCGATGCCGGCGATGTCTTGAGCCTGGTGAGCGGTCTTCAGCTTGCCGAGGGCAGCCTCGATTTCAGCCTTCTTGTCGGCAGGCAACTTGTCGCCGTATTCCTTCAGCTGTTTCTCGGTCTGGAAGATGATGCTGTCGGCTTGGTTCAGCTTGTCGATACGCTCGCGTTCCTTCTTGTCGGCTTCGGCGTTGGCCTGGGCTTCGTTCTTCATGCGCTCGATTTCAGCGTCGGTCAAGCCCGACGAGGCCTCGATGCGGATGCTCTGGGTCTTGCCCGTGGCCTTGTCCTTAGCGCTCACGTTCAGGATACCGTTGGAGTCGATGTCGAAGGTGACTTCGATCTGCGGGATGCCACGCGGCGCAGGCGGGATGCTGTCGAGGATGAAACGACCGATGGTCTTGTTCTGTGCAGCCATAGGACGCTCGCCTTGCAGCACATGGATTTCTACCGAAGGCTGGTTATCAGCAGCGGTCGAGAAGACCTCCGACTTACGGGTCGGGATGGTGGTGTTGCTCTCGATCAGCTTGGTCATCACGCCACCGAGGGTCTCAATACCGAGGCTCAATGGGGTCACGTCAAGCAGCAGCACATCCTTTACTTCGCCGGTCAAAACGCCGCCCTGGATGGAGGCGCCGATGGCCACCACTTCGTCGGGGTTGACGCCCTTCGAGGGTTCCTTCTTGAAGAAGTCGCGGACGATGTTCTGGATGGCAGGGATACGGGTCGAACCACCGACCAAGATGACATCGTCGATGTCGTTGACGGTCAAGCCAGCGTCTTGCAGGGCGCGACGGCAAGGCTCAATGGTGTCGTGGATCAGCTTGTCGGCCAGCTGCTCGAACTTGGCACGGCTCAAGGTGCGGACCAAGTGCTGCGGGATGCCATTGACAGGCATAATGTAAGGCAGGTTGATTTCCGTCTCGCTCGAAGAGCTCAACTCAATCTTTGCCTTTTCAGCAGCTTCCTTCAGACGTTGCAGGGCCATCGGGTCCTTACGCAGGTCGATGCCGTTGTCCTTTTGGAACTCTTCGGCTAACCAGTTGATGATGACTTCGTCGAAGTCGTCGCCGCCGAGGTGGGTGTTACCGTTGGTCGACTTCACCTCAAACACGCCATCACCCAATTCAAGGATGGAAATATCGAAGGTGCCGCCGCCAAGGTCGTACACAGCGACTTTCACATCGTTCTTTTTCTTGTCCAAGCCGTAAGCCAAAGCAGCAGCCGTAGGCTCGTTGATGATACGGCGCACTTTCAAACCGGCGATTTCGCCAGCTTCCTTGGTGGCCTGACGCTGGGCGTCGTTGAAGTATGCAGGCACCGTGATGACGGCTTCGGTGACCGTCTGTCCGAGGAAGTCTTCAGCGGTCTTCTTCATCTTTTGCAGCACCATGGCAGAGATTTCCTGCGGGGTGTATTGCTTGCCGTCGATGTCGATACGAGGCGTGTTGTTGGGGCCT
>CACXQO010000087.1 GCA_902769815.1 uncultured Bacteroidia bacterium
TCGTGTTTTCCTTTCGACAAGCCCTCGTTATAGAGCCTGTCGGTCAATTGTTGCAGTTTGTCTTGCATATATTTTTCGTTTTGTTGTTGCTTTTGGATTCGGGGGCAAAATTAGGGAATCCCAAGCACAAAACGAAAAGAAAAAAGAAAAATTTTGCCGAAACCGCTTGCGCTTTGAAATATTCCCTATCTTTGAGCCGTTTTTTGGAAGCACCTTTATATA
Source organism: uncultured Bacteroidia bacterium (assembly GCA_902769815.1). Classification (GTDB taxonomy): domain Bacteria; phylum Bacteroidota; class Bacteroidia; order Bacteroidales; family F082; genus Limimorpha. The sequence goes on from CACXQO010000087.1 coordinate 223, forward strand.
CATTATATATGCTCCATAGTTTTGGCAATAGAGTTTACCTGAACATCAAGGAACGCGACCGTTTCTAAATCGGCGTTTCTTGCAGTAAAACCATTGTCACGGGGTCTTGAGCCTGTCGAAAGGCCGAAAGGCCGTGTCAAAAAACAACAATCAACAATTAAACATCTAACAATTAAACAAATAAATCATGGAATTACCATTTGCAGAAGCGTGGAAAATCAAGATGGTTGAACCTATCAAGAAATCCACCCGCGAACAACGCGAAAAGTGGCTCAACGAAGCCCACGCGAACAACGCGAAAAGTGGCTCAACGAAGCCCACCAAAATGTCTTCATGCTGAAGAGCGACTATGTTTACATCGACCTGCTCACCGACAGCGGCACCGGCGCCATGAGCGACCGCCAATGGAGCGCGATGATGATGGGCGATGAGAGCTACGGCGGTGCCCGCTCGTTCTATCACATGAAGGATACTATCACCGAAATCACTGGTTTCGAGTATGTTATCCCGACGCACCAGGGCCGTGCTGCCGAAAATGTGCTGTTCTCCTATCTCGTGAAGCCGGGTCAAGTCGTTCCGGGCAATGCCCACTTCGACACCACAAAGGGCCACATCGAGAGCCGCAAAGCCTTCGCCATCGACGTGACCGTGCCCGAGGCCTACGACACCCAACTTGAGGTGCCTTTCAAGGGCAATGTCAGCCTCGAGAAGCTTGAGAAAGTGCTGAAAGAGAACCAAGGCAACGTGCCGTTCATGGTCCTCACCGTTACCAACAACACCGTCGGCGGTCAGCCCGTGAGCATGAAGAACATCCGCGAGACTTGCGAATTGTGCCACAAATACGGCGTGCCGGTCAACATCGACAGTGCCCGTTTCATTGAGAACGCCTACTTCATCAAGACCCGCGAGGAAGGTTATGCTGACAAGACCCTACGCGAAATCTGCAAGGAAATGTTCAGCTACGCTGACTCGATGACCATGTCGGCCAAGAAGGACGGCCTTGTCAACATGGGCGGCTTCATTGCCACCAACTTCGAAGGCTTCCTGACTTACGGCGGCATGAACGGCCGCGACATGGACGCTTTGGCCGTCGGTCTGAAGGAAAACATTGAGTTCGAGATGGTTGAAACCCGCATCAAGCAAGTGCATTACCTCGCCGCCAAGCTCGACGAGTATGGTATTCCTTACCAGCGTCCTGCTGGTGGCCACGCCATCTTCGTCGATGCCGACAAGGTGTTGACTCAAATCCCGAAAGAAGAGTTCCCTGCCCAGACTTTGACTTGTGAGCTCTACCTCGAAGCTGGCATCCGCGCCTGCGAAATCGGTTATGTTCTTGCCGACCGCGACCCCGTCACGCGCCAAAACCGCTTCGGTGGCAACGACTTCGTGCGCCTCTGCATCCCGCGCCGCGTCTACACCAACAACCACATGGACGTGATTGCTGCTGCACTGAAGAATGTGTACGACCGCCGCAACGAAATCAAGCGCGGCCTCGAAATCACATGGGAAGCCGAGCTGATGCGCCACTTCACCTGCCAGTTCAAGAGATTGGGCTGATTTTGAAGTACAAATGATTTTGGTTCGGGGAGGTTGAAGGTTCGGCTTCCCCGAATTGTTTTTGGTAAAGCAACCATTATTTGAGGGAAATTTGTAATTTTGCCCTTTGATTAAAGCCATACTATGGGAAAAATTGCTTTCATATTATGTTTCATCCTTTCCGTCTTCCCAGCAGATGCCAATGAGAATCGTAGGCATATTCATGTGGTGAAGCGGGGTGACAAGCGTTCTCATAAAGGTAATACCGTTGCTAAGATATGGATTGAGGAAAATGGTGAGAAAAAGATAGAAGTGGATTGGTCGGAGTTGTCGGCTGTGGATGAGGCTTTGATTATTGAAGCCATTGACAAATATTGGGACGAACTGAATCGCAGTATTGATATGGTTTTTGCAGGAAAGAAAATTCAAATCAAGAAAATCAAATAAATCATGTGCAAGTATAAAGATACAGACTTGGGAATCAAGAAATTGGATTTTGGTAAACGGGGAATGATGATAGTGTATCTGACGGACGGACGTATCGTTATGGTGCCTGTGTCGATGTTCCCCGACATCAAGAAACTCAGCCATGCTCAACGGGAGGACTATATGATTATGGACGACCAATATTTTTCCTTTGAGGCCATGAGCAAGATTTATTCCGTGAAAGATGTTTTAAGGTATTGAGGAAATTTCTGATAATCATTCTTGTTTCTGCTTTGAAAAAAATGCGTACTTTTGCGGCATACAGTAAAGGATGAATCGTAATGAGAATCATTTCGAAGACGTTTATTAGAGACTACTACACAAAGAATCCACAGGCCAAGGCTGCCTTACTCGGTTGGGTTGAGAAGACGGAAGCGGCACAATGGCAAAATTTTACTGACATCAAGAGAACTTTTAATTCGGTAGATAGTGTAGGCAATCAACGATATGTATTCAATATCAAGGGGAATGACTATCGGATGGTAGTGGTCATCAAGTTCACGCCGCAGAATGTGCTCATCCGTTTCATCGGCACACATGCAGAATACGACAAAATTAAGGACATCAAAAACATTTGAGACATGGCACTGATAAAGACAGAAAAGGAATTGCGGGCAATATTGGCCCGTATTGATGAACTGGTTCCCCAAACGGGTGAAGAAGTCGCTGAAGACGACCCCAAGAATCTTGAATTGAATTTACTATGTGAATTGGTGGCCGAATATGAGGACGAAAACGTCATACTTGATGCTTCATTGGAGGAAGAGATGCCTTCGCAGTTATCAGTTCCCCAATTTGCATGATTGATTTTGAATGATTTATGACTACCACTTCAATAATAATCAGCATCCTCTTCATCATCTGCCTGACCGCTCCCGTGGCCACGCGCTCGGTGGGCCTGATCAAGGCTGACGATAAGCCTTCGCAAAAATGGTTTATTCCGTTATTGTTCGGTGTCTATCATGGGGTTGCCGCTTTGTTTGGTAAGTTTTTGGGAGGATTGTTTGCTCATCTCATCACCTATATCGCTCAGTATATGGTCTTTGCTATGATGCTCATAATTGCCGTAAAAATGCTTGTCGATTCAATGAGGATTTTGAAAGGCAAAATGCTTTACACGGTCAACAATGACACTGAACTGATGTTGCTCGTTTTCATGTCGGCCATGAACACTCTGCTTATGTCGCTGATGGGGCCGTATTTCGAACCTTTTGGCCGATGGTTTATGCCATTGGTTGTTGTGGTTAGTTTTTTATGGTCTTTCATTGCCGTCCGCATCGAGTTTAACCCAAGTGTGATTAAAAAAGTGAGTTTCATCGAGTTCTCGGCGGCGGTATTTATGGCGGTCATCGCGATATTATATTTGTTTACGGATTTGGTTTAAGGATTTAAAATTCAAAGATTTAAGATATAATACTCTGAATAATGAAAAAGCTCCTCGCTCTTATTATAGGTTTATCGTTGTCCGTCTTGGTCAGTGCGCAACCAGCAAATTACTACAATTCCGCCAACGGCTTGACGGGCAATCAGTTGAAGGTGGCTTTGCACAATATCATTAAGGGCCATTCGTCTATCTCTTATAGCCAACTCTGGAACGCCTTCTGGAGCACCGACAACAAAGGCAACGGCGTGGTTTGGGACATGTATTCCGACCGGCCCAACGGCAATCCGCCCTATACTTATTATCTCGGCCAAGACCAATGCGGCAACTACAACAGCGAAGGCGACTGCTACAACCGCGAGCACTCGTGGCCACAGAGTTGGTTCAATGAGCAAACGGTGCCCCGTTCCGACCTGCATCACATTTTCCCGACAGATGGTTTCGTGAACGGAAAACGTGCCAACTATCCTTTCGGCGAGGTGCGTTCAGCCACATGGACTTCCCAAAACGGCTCAAAATTAGGTACTTGCAAGACCCCTGGCTATTCGGGAACAGTGTTCGAGCCTATCGATGAATACAAAGGAGATTTTGCCCGCGCCTTGATGTATATGAGTGTGCGTTATTATTCGGAAGATGGCAGTTGGAGCAGCAGCGACATGACCAACAAGTCGGAAATCAAGAAGTGGGCGATTGATATGCTGAGGTCATTTACAACGACTATCAGCACAACCGTAACCCCTTTGTTGACCGTCCCGAATACGCCCGCATGATATGGGACCCGACTTGGAGCGCTGTTGAGGAAACCTCAGAAGCAGTGTTCCTGTTTCCCAATCCCATTGAGGCCGGACAAGTTCTTCATGTGAGCGGCAATTCCAACCCATTCGATGCGGTGGCCATCTGCGATTTGAGTGGACGCACCTTGCTCAAGGCCACAGGCAATGCCGTTGGCGACTTCGCAGTGACTTTGCCTAACGATTTGGCGAAAGGCTGTTACATCGTCAAATTGATGCGTAATGGCTCGGTGGTGAAATACGAGAAACTTCTTGTGAAATAGTTTAGAGTTGAGGGTTTAGAGAACACCCTGAACATTCCAACAACTCTAAACACTAAACTCTAAACTCTAAACACTAAACTACATCATCTTCTTGTGCCTGAAGTAGATATAGAAAGCAGTAGCTACCACGGCCATGAATCCCATGATGCCCCAAAACGCCCAAGCCGCTTCTTGGAAGGGTAGGGCGACATTCATTCCGTAGAGGCCAGTGATGAAGGTCAAAGGGAGGATGATGGTCGACACTAAGGTCAGGATTTTCATCGTCTCGTTGGTCTTGTTGGTCTGCATCGAGTCGAAGGTCATTGAGAGGCCCTCAATCAATTCCTCGTAGTCCTCGGTCATGTCCCACACCTTTTGCAGGTAGTCGAGGATGTTGCCCCAGTAGTCTTCCATGTATTCCACATCGTCGGTGAAGCCAGTCACTTTGCCCGTTTCAAACAGGTGGAAGAGCCTCAACTGCGGCTTGAAGATGGTGTTGATGAGGATGAGGTTCTTGCGCGTCACACTGATGCGCTCGATGATTTTCACTTGCTTTTCCTGAAGCAGTTCGCGGTTGATTAACTCCACATCCAAGCCGACTTTACGAAGCAAGTACACTGATTCGGTCATCAGTTTTTCGAGGATGCGGTAGAGCAGGATGTCGGAGTTGCGGAAGTTCATTTCCTCGCCGTTTTGGATGCGTTCCTCGTATTCCTCAAAGAGTTGCGACACGCCCCAAGGACTTTTCTCTATGGAGATGATGTATTCCTTGCCCCAGAAAATCTTCACCTCCTTGATTTTCACGAACTTGTTCTGACGGTCGAAGTTGGGGAAATGCAGGATGAGGAAATAATAGTCGTCGTAATCAGGAATTCAAAGTCTTCCTCTGATGGGTTGTTGAGATGACGCCAAGTCAAGTTCCCGATTTTCAGGCTGTTAATCATAATGCCTTCCCCCTTTCTTTAAAGTGAATACTCAGTTTACATCGGCGTAAAAATTTTCGCGCCGCGAAAATAAGGTTTTTTTTTGAAAGAGCGGAAACAAATTTTGCATAAAACGGAAAATAATAAGGGTTCAGCCGATTAGTACACCGACTGAACCCTTTGCAAATTGCAATGTTTCCCGATTATTTGACAACCACTTTCTGCACCTTCATGTCGTTGCCATTAAGGAGGCGGAACATGTAAACGCCGGGAACAGCCTTGATGCTCATGCTGTAGCAGCCGTCAATCTGCTCGCTCTTCAAAATGCGGCCTGTCACATCAACGACTTGCACAATAGCCTTGCCATCGTTGTTGATGACCCACTTGCCGTTGCTGAAAAAGACGAAATTGTCGTCAGTGGCATTGCCGGTGGCAAACACCAACTTGAAACGGGTAGCATAGTCGGTCGTTTGGGCATTGAAAGTGTAATTGGGATTCTCTAACAGGTCGGCATCAACACCCGTCAGGTTGTCGATGAGGTGGAGATAACTGAAACTAACTTTCTCGTTGCTGAAACTGAGGGTATAAGTGCCATTCTTGGCGGCCTTGAAGTTGACAGGCATCTCGCCCATGTCGCTGTCGGCAGAAACCACTGCATAATCCTTGTCGTCCTGAGGAATGCAAAGTTTGGTGTTCCTTGCATTGAGCATGAACTTGGGCAAAGTGCTCTTTTCACCGAAACGGACAATGGCGCGGTCGATGGCAGTGCCACGGTTGCAGGTGACGTTCATCACCAAAGCAGCACCCTTTTCAGGTACTTCGGTGCTGAAGGTCATGGTTTCGCCATCTTCTTCAGCGACGACGAAGATACCTTCCATAGGCTCAACATAGTTGCGTTCAGCGGCTTGGATTTCATTGCCTTCTGTGTTCATCACGTAAAAGTCGCGGTCAGGGAAAGCCTCTTGTGCGAAGGGGTTGCCCACAAGGTTCCACCCTGCGAAATGGGCGTTTGCATCATAGGTCAAAGTGACTTCGCCATCGCCACTATAGGGGAAGCCAGTAAAGGTCAGCGTGACATCCTCACTATTGGCATAGAGATAGCCTTTGCCAGAAACAAGATTATAATTGCCGTCATCTCCATAGTAGTTAATCCATTCCAATTCTGGAGATTGATCGAAATAATAGAGGTCGTAACTATTTGAAAGCATGTTGGTCACGTTCTCGGGGTCCACTTCGCCGATGGGGGAAGCGATGAGATAGTAATGACCAATGCTATCTTCCGCGTAACCTTCAATTTCCAAGGTGAAGGTTTGCATTGTCACGAAGTTAATGACGAAAGGCTCGAACATGTCGCCAATGTCATCGTCCACCCAATCGAGGGTAACATCGCAAATGGCAGGATACACTTCTTGGTTGGTCACATCATAAAGATAGAAGTTGATGACCTCTCCCGTGGCACCGCCCACGACGATTTCCAAAATATTGCTTTGGTCAAAGGCTGATACCCACCAATTGTCGGCGTCGCCAAGACCACGGCACTCCTCGCCACAGAAGGCACCCACTTCCCAATTGGTATTCGTCACAGGAACGCCATTGATTTGGATTTGCGTTTCGAGATACATGTAGTTCTCATAGTTTCCGGGTATCCAAGGATATTCAGGACCGTAACTAATAGGCTCTTCCACAGTAAACTCGATAATGACAGGATCCCACATCTCACCGTATCCATCGGCAGTGGTCAGCACGGTGGTGGAGCAGTTGTCATACTCGGTATTTGTGGCATGGTCATAAAGCTTGAAAGTAACGGTTTCACCTGTATCGTTATAGGCAACACCCAACCAAGCATAGAAATGTCCAGGAAAATTGACGGGATCGGCCTCGAAAAGAAATTCCGTAGCCCTTACCTGATCGCCGACAAAAGCGGCAATTTCAAAGTCGCTGGATGCCACTACTTCGCCATTGATATACACTTCGCCAATCAAGGGGAAGTTGCTCTCGTAGTCATGGTAATTGTAACTCCAGTGATAGTTCTGTGCTTGCATTGCTCCACAAAGGAAGAGAGCAGCGATAAACAACATTATTTTTTTTGTCATGATGCTTTTAGTTTTTCGTGTGATATTAAGTATGCAAAATTACTATTTTTTTTATTCAATACCGTCATTATTTTGCAGAATTGAAGATTAATGTCTGCGATTCGGTTGCGTTCGACTTGTAGATGTAACCATTTCCGGGAACAAGTTGTGAAAGGGTTCCCACCCAAGAGGAGCCGTTGTAAGTGGAGAACTTGTTGTTGAAAATGATTTTGTCGCCTTGCGTGGGCGTGAAGTTGCTCATGGCTTGGTTGACACTCATGCTTTCCGTGCCAAAGAAACCAATCCAGTTGTTGCCGGGATAGATGGTGATGGAATTGTCGATTTCATCAATGGCGGGTCCCGTCAAGGTGATTTCGCAACTGCTGCTCATGTCAATTTTGTACATCTTCCCTACTTCGACTCCGAACAGGTTGCCCGACCAAATGTTGGTTGAAGCGTTATACGACAAGAATCTGCCTTCAGGCGAAATAATCTTGATGCCATTGGTGCCCAAACTTTCCTTGAGTTGTGCCAGTAGCGTTGCGGCATCCAAATCGACATTTGGTGTCCACCAGTTCCATCCGACAGCCAAGGTCGAGGTTTGTTCATGGGTGCCAGAGCCGCTGTCTTCCGTGACTTCACCACTGAGGGTAATGCTCTGCGTGGTGGTGCCCGAAGTGAGGGTCATGGTGCCATTGTAATTGCCTTGGTTCAGTCCTGCGGCTAAGCGCACATAAATCATTTGCTGCAAGCTACCGTTTGCAGATGTCAGGCTGAGCGTGGAAGCGTAGGTGCTACCATTGCTACTGACCTCATAACCTGTAGGCGTGGCGACAGTCACATTGCCCTGCAAGTTGGCACCGATGAGGGCCACACTCTGCGCTTCCGACGGGCCTTCACCTTCGGCATAAGCGAAATCGGAAAGGACATCGGGCGAAACGGAGAGATAACCGACTGTACTCGGCAGTTCTTTTGTAAACATCACCTGATTCTTGGTTTGCGAAAGGGTTCCCGAAGTGCTCATTGATGCCGGATTGTAATTCGTGGCATCATTGTATTTGTATATAGCGGAGTTGCTGCTACTAAAGGCATAAAACACAGGCGAATCGCCACTGCTACCCACATAGCTTCCCGTGTTGTCGTCAACGGTGAGGAGCAAGTTGCTTGTACCGTTGTACTCAAACGGGGTGTCCAAAGTGATGATTGTCCAGCCCGATGCAGCAAAAGTGACTTCACCAGAGAACACGCGGTAAGACGTGGATTGCGAAATCCAAGCAGATGTTCCGGAGAAACTGCTGTTGTTAGTGTGCGACAGATAGAGGTCGATGTTTCTTGCCGTTGACTTGGAATTGGAAACCTTGAAGGCCACCGCTGTAATGCTGCCAGCCTCGCCTATTTCGGCAGAGGTATAAATTTGCTGTGTGAGCGAATATTTGTACCATGAGTAGGTGGGAATAAAGTTTGAAGTTGAGTTGCCACTGCCAATGGTCACATCATCGATTTGCTGATCCAAGAAAACGGCGCTCACGGTGACATCGTAGGCGGGCATGGTGAAGCTATCGCCACTTACCGCGACGGTGGTGTTCACATCACCTGTCTTGTAGACTATCCAACTGTTGAAAACGTAGCCCGTTTCAGGTGTGGCGGTCAGGTTGATGGTGGTGCCTTGGAGGGCGTAAACAGGGTCAGCGGTGATAGTGCCATTCATTACAGAAGCCAAAGTGACCTTCATGCCTTCCACAAAGGTCGCATTCACAGTGACATTGCTTTCAGGCATGACGAAAGTGTTGTTGGTCACCGTAATGGGGGTGTTGTTGGCATCCCTCACATCCCAAGACGACAGGCAATAGCCCGTTTCGGGTGTGGCTGTTAAGGTTATAGTCTGGCTACCGTAAGCCATTTCGGGGGCACTGATGTTGCCGTGTTCAGGTTGGTTGCATGTGATGGTGTATTGTGCTCCACCAACGACGGAAATGTTGCCGAGATAGGTCACCTTATTATATCCGAACACACACAAGGTAAGGTCTTGGATTTGCCCAGGAGCCGTCAATGTGATGTTGGCTGTGCCGTTGCTCACTGTGGCCGAACCCAAAATATTGTGGTTGGCATCGGTGATGGTGGCCAAAGCTCCGTTTCCATTGGTCACATTGACCGTGTAGGTGGTAGCGGCCAAATTGATGCTGCCGGGATGGGTCACGGTCATGGCCTGTGGGGTCTTGGTGCGGAGCATCATGGTCGGGTCGCCGTAAAGAATCCAAGCTTGATAGGTTCCAACGGCAGAGGATTCCGAAGGGCTGTAATGATCGAAAATGCCCAACAAACCGTTGATGGAAGTGCCGCCCCAAGTGCGCTTGATGTTGCTGTTATAACTTTCCACCAGGATATCGATGCACTCGTCCTGTGCCCACATGGGCGGAATCCAAGGTTGGTTAATATAGGACATCAATGCACCGACGGCACCGGTAGGCGTCAGGTCGGAGCTGCTGTAAGTGGCGTGCATCCAAGCCTCGGCGAAGCAGTCGTTGTTTTGGCCGATGGTGTAGTTGCCACCGTATGAGGTCGAGGTGTTGTCGTATTTACCAACAAGGCAGGCCACCGACCAAATGAAAGGCAACTTGTTGCTGTTGGTGAGGTTGTTGACATGCGTGTTGCTGTAGCTTGCCACGCCCCACATTTGAAGGTTGCCGTGGTTGCAGTAATTGACAATGCCCACACCGCTATTAATATGGCTGCTGATGGAGGAAGCAGTTCCTGTGTAACCACTCAAATTCTCGTAGTCTTGATAGACAATGTTGTAACCGTAGTTGAGCAAATCGGTACGAATCAAATCCATGTGTTGGTAGTCATCTTCACCGTTGTGCCCCGAGCCACCTTCTTTTCTTGAGATGCCGTCAGCATTTTGCAACCATGTGGCGGATGTGGTGAGGTCGCGCTCGTATGTGATGACACGGTTGACTTGGGTAGTCACTTGGGCAACAGTCTGGGCCGAAAAACGACCGATGAAAACATCGTTGTAGATGTCGTTGCCCACAATCTGACCGTAAGCATTGTCACCAAGGCCGCTGTAAGAAGAACCTCCACCCGAATAGGAATAACCAGGAATCTGGGCCACGTCGCCAACAAGCAGCACATGAGTCAGGTTGTTGTTGGCGTTGTATTGGTTCTGGATGTAGGTCTTGATGGCTGAGTAGGTTGAGCCTACCGTGCTGGTACCCACGATAGTAGTGTTCACGCCACGGGTTTTCTTCCAATTGACGAAGTCGGTCATCGCACTGATGAAGTTGTCATAGCAAATGATGAGCAGGTCGCCTTCCTCATCAACGGGGCTGTATTTGGCCATCGAAGCCTCATAGTTGATGAAGTGACGCTGATACATGCTCTTGAAGTCGGCATCCATCTTGACCGTGTTACTCTTGCGGGTTTCCATCACGTTTTCGCCGTTGTCATCCACTTTGTACATTTCAATCGTCATGTCGTAGTAGACGCGCAGCGTTTTCGTGACGGGGTTGTAAGCGTAGGGATAAACCACCATGTTCTGTCCACGGAAATCGCGGATGATGTATGGCTCATAAAGACCTACATTGTTGGCAGGGAAGAATGCGTCCTGATTGTAGCACTCGCCGTAAGTGTAAGGCACCGTGGCGGGGTCAATCTGGCGGCTGAAGTCGCCTTTTGAGGGAGCCACTTCGATGTTCTCAAAATCCCTGTACTGGGCAAACACAATGCGGACGCTCATACGGGCGCGGTCGCCGATGATGGCGGGAATGCCTGTCATGGGTACATTGGGTTCGCCAGTTTGGGCCGTACTGATGGCCTTGGGCATGGAAATGATCTTGGCTTCGCCTCTTGGTGTGGTGACAGTCGTCGTGTAGAAACCGGGAACTTGTACGTTCACCTTGATGCTTCCCTCCGAGGAGGAAACGAGTTGTGTTTGGAATGTCTCGGGCTGGTCGCTGAGGATGCTGATCCATTCAGGCGTATTTTGCATTTGTGCAAAGGTCATGATGCTGATGGCCGAGAGCAGAAAAACTAAAAATCCTTTTTTCATCTTATTTGGAATTGATTATTACTTGTTTGTTGAACTTGGATAGGTAAAGATTCTGACCGTTGTCGCATTCGATTTGTAAATGTAGCCCTTGCCGGGTTCAAGCGTGTTGAGGGAACCTTGCCAACCATAACCTTGGTAATAGGTGGCTTTGCCATTGGCGGACTTGATGACATCCCTATCGGTTGGAGTGAAATCTCCAAAGGCTTCAATAAGGTTCAGGCTCTCGTTGCCGAGGAACCCAATCCAGTTGTTTCCCGAATAAAGGCTAATGGGATAATCGCTTGGATTGATCATTTCTCCATTGAGCGTAATGGTGCAAGCTTCGCTGGTCCTAATCTTGTACATCTTGCCCAATTCTATGCTTTGGAGGTTGCCCGACCAAGTGCCGCTGTTGGCATTGTAGGTGGCAAACTTGCCGTCCTGTGCCGCAATTCTCAGGCCGTGAGTGCCCAAAGCCTCTTTGAGTTCGCTCAAAGTGATGTCCACATTCGTTGACCACCAGTTCCATCCTGAAACGAGTTCGAAAGTCTGGACAGAGGAAGGCATTTCGCACGACACCGTGGCAACCCAACCGCTCTTGTTCACCGAATAATCCGAAGTGAACCTGAAGGTCAGGGCTCCTTCGTCGTTGGTGGCGGTCACGGTTCCAGGGCTGGTAGTGCCGGAATATTGTCCGATTTGTGTGGCTGAAGTCGAAATGCCGTCATAAATATAAAGGTAGTCGTAGTTCGATTCGGTATTGAACTCGGAGAAGTCGACGATGACTTTCGCTCCAGTGGTTGCAGGATAGAAAGTCAAGGTGTAATCGAGACTGTTACCATAATTGCTGTCAGGGCCTCCTGAATCATAAAACAGCGCATCGCAAGTCGCAAAAGAGCCATCCTGCATGTTGATGATGTCGGGTGTGGGACAGCCCGAGGTCAAGAAAATGGTGTCCAAATCCACCCTTTGGTTGTCGGCTACGGTGACTTCCACGGTTTGCGGGCAGTAGCCGTTTTTGGAGATGGCCAAAGTGTAAGTTCCGCCTTTGATGGGACGATGGAAGTCGCCAATATTATGCGTGCTCACCTCTGAATTGTTGACATCATGGTCTTGCACCGTGATGGTGGCACCAACAATAGGCTCGTTGGTTTCAGCGTCATACACATAACCGTGGATACCGTTCAAGCATTGCTCTATGAGCGCAAGCATGGCGGTGTGGTTGTAGTTCCAATAGGTCGGCATGGTGGAGGCATTGGGCTTCTTGGTGGTGGAGCACTCAATGGTGATTTCCCGACATTCACCGTAGGCATTTTCGTAATCCTGACGGCTGCCCGTAATCACATACCAATCGGCACCATTGGTGACACCACTTGAATAAGGATAGGTCATGTAGGATGAGGAATAAGTTCTCGCATTGCTGACATACTCCGCGCTGATGAGCTGATACCAATCCTTGTCGGCGTGGTCGGTATAGACGGCATCCCAAGGATAGTTCACCACTTCGGCACCGCCGTGGTAATTGGCGCCCATGGTGAAAAGGTAGTCTTGGGCCAATTGCATGGTCCATTGGGTCTCCAAAGCGTATGCCTTGCCGTCGGGATGGTCACCATTAAAATAATCCTTATAGTTGCGATTCAAATCAACCCCATTGATGTTGTAACGACGTGCGCCGTTCATGGTGCTGTTGCCGCCATAATAGGTGCCGTCAGGGTTAGTCAAGGGGAAAATGAAAAGATCCACATTGTTCAGGATGTTGACAATGCGCGGGTCGGTGCTCGTGCAGAACTCGTCAATCAGGCGAAGCATGAGCATCATGCCAGTCACTTCGTCGCCGTGCATCGTGGAACTGTAAAGGAATCTCGGCTTGCCGTCGGGTTGGCCGTTGTTGAGGCGCACACCCAACAGTTTGCGGCCACTATTGAGCGTACCAAGGTCAAGCAAGGTGCAAGAACGGTCGCTCAAGGCTTGTGACGGGAAAGCTTCCATCATGCTTTGGTAGGCATCGTAGGTAGGATAGCTGTCCCATTCATACGCGGCACGGTTGCTGCCATCCCACATGACGGCATCGTCAAGCATGGAAGGCGGTGTCTGCAATTCAGGCTGATAGACGCATAAGCTGTTGCAGTTCCCTTTGACTTTGGGCGAAAAGGCTTCCTCCGATGACGAGGGCAAGAACCAATATGCAATATTTCAACTTATTCATATTTCCAACGATGAATCAAGTTTACTTCGCTGACGGATAGGTGAAAGTGCGAGTTCCTGTCGCATTCGACTTGTAGATGTAGCCCTTGCCGGGTTCAAGCGTGTTGAGAGAACCTTGCCAACCGTAACCTTGGTAATAAGTGGCTTTGCCGTTGGCTGACTTGATGACATCCCTATCGGTCGGAGTGAAGCCGCTAAAGGCTTCATTGAGGCTCATGCTTTGGGTGCTGATGAACCCAATCCAGTTGTTTCCGGGAGCAAGGCTGATAGGATATAGCGTTGGGTCGACCATTTCGCTAGTGAAGGTAATGGCGCAAGCCTCGCTAGTCATAATCTTGTACATCTTGCCCAATTCGATGCTTTGCAGGTTGCCCGACCAAGTGCCGCTGTTGGCATTGTAGGTGGCAAACTTGCCATCCTGAGCCGCAATTTTCAGTCCGTGGCTACCCAAGGCTTCTTTCAGTTCGCTCAAAGTAATGTCCAAATTCGATGACCACCAGTTCCAATCGGCTCCAAGTTGGAAGGTCTGCTCGATGATAGGAGTACCTGTATCGATACCTAACAAGATTTGGTTCTTCTGTGACAACACACTGTTATGATCTTGGGAAGTATAGGATGTCGGTGGATTCGATGGATTGTAATTGGTATTATCGCCGTAAACATACAAAGCCTGATTGCCAGAGGCGCTAAAGGTACGGCAGGCCATGTGCGGGGAACTTGTCCATTGTTCCGTATTGTCATCAGCAATGAGAACAAGGTTGGATGTGCCGTCGTACTCAAATGGGGTATTGAAGGTAATGTATGTCCAAGCGTTGGCCGCCATGGTAACACTGCCACTGAACACCTTGTCGGAGGTAGAAACCGTCACCCAATCAGTATTGCTCGAGAATGAACTCTTGGTAGTGGCCTTCAGATAGAAGTCGTAAGTACGAGTCTTCTCCGCTCCACCATTGTAGAAAGCAATGGTGTAGATAGTACAGGCAGTGCCAATCTCCTCGGCTGTGTAAATCTGCTGGGTGAGCGCATACTTGTAATAGTTGTAACTGGGCAGATATTGGCTTGTTGCCGTGCCACCGTCACCTATGAGGACACCCTCCACAAAATTGGCCACCAGATTCATGTCGCTGGTCACATTGAAAGTGTATTCAACTTCGCTGGATACAAGCTCGCCGTCAAGAGTCCATCCGCTGAAGTAATAACCGGGATTTTCAGTGGCTGTTACCGTGCAGGATTCGCCATAGCTGAATTCGCCGCCGCCGCTGACTGTGCCATAGGTGGAATTGCTTGAACTGACATTGACGATGAAAGTTTGGGATGCTATGGCACAATTGCAGTCGAATTCATAAAGGATGCCCGCGCTTGGGGTGCCACTCGATTGGTAAATGATAATGTTGCCTTCCTCATATTGTATCGAGAAGGAGCACTCATTGTTGTAGCTGCCAGAGACAAAGGTCACTGTGACATGCGTGCCATTTCCAATTTCTAAAACATAGTTTGCTGAACTGCCCGAAGAAACGGTCAGAGATTGTGATTCAGTGCCGTCATCGAACGAAACGGTCAGGCTGGCACCGTTCCAGCCGTCGCCGTAGGAGTCACTAAGATTGAAAACCACATTGCAAGCATTCTTCAAAGTCTCGCTGCCTTGTGCGCTGAGGTTGCCGTCGGCAGTCAGGGTGAAAGTGATGGGGATTTGTGCGGTTTCAGGACAGTTGGCCGCAATGGTTACGTTGAAATTGCAAGAAACAACCTCGTCTACACCAATGTTACCCACGGTAATCGGTGAGTTATTGATAGTGATGTAGTTGCTGGATGAACTCATCGTGGCTACGGCATTGGTGGCTTGGTAATGGCCCGTGTTCTTGAACTTGGCTGTCAAGGTTAGGGTCTGGCCAGGAGTAAAACTGCCGTCCCAATTCATGCTCTGGTATTCCAAAACAGCCTCGCTAGCAGTGATAACTATGTTGCCTTCGTAGGTGTCGTTACCATTGACAGCGGCGTAGTGCATCATGACATTGGTACCGTCGGCCACACCCGAATTGATGCGGAACTGGAAGCCGCTCACAGTGGTGGTGGCTTCAGGAGCCAAAGTACCGAAGCTGCCTGTATTATTAATTAAGGTGACGTTGGGGTTATCCGTGGTCAACGTGATGTTGGTGGTGCCGGTGGAGGCATCCGTACCTACATTCTTAAAGGTGATGCTCAGGTCGATGTCGTCGCCGACATGGGCTGTTTCTGGTGTGTAGCCGTCAACAGAGATATAAGCACCTTCAAGGGCTACGGCGGAAACGGTTGAAATATAAGGAATACGGTTAGGAGCAGTCACGCAGATGGTGACATTGCCACTGGAAGTGACAGGGGTAATTGGAACTTGAACCGTGCCTGTTGCACCTACCAAAGCAGTGCCATGAAGCATGCCGTCCTTGCTGATGGCCACGTATGAACCTGGAACGGCACTCACCTCGTAAGTAGCCATACCGAAGGGGATGATATTCATGTGGCTGACATTGTTGGCGGTAGGTTGCACACGGTAAGGCATGATGGAACCATCGCCCAATACATGGTAGGCCTGCCAATAGTAGAGCGTGGGCCTATGCATTGTGTAACCGAGAGCATTGGCGGCATTGCCAGCCAAATTACCGATGTAAAGCATGGAGTTCACAGTGTTGTAGACATCATCCATCCAGATAGCATCGTACATGCCCGTGCCGGTTTCTTCGTAGGAAGGCATGGTGCCGTCGGCACGGCTGGTTGGACCAACACCAAAATAGTAGTCGTTCAGCCAAACTGTGTTGGGGCAGGAACCGATATAGGCGTAGGCACCTTTGTTTTCGGCACGCACCATAGCTTCTCCAAAACAAGTGCCATAACCCCAGTCGCCCGATTGGCAGCAATTGCCGATGGCAAGGAAGTATTTGTGTTCGTTGGTCAAGTTGTTGACATCGTTAACGGTGAAACTCGGACCAGCCCAGCTTGTCTGACTGCCATGGGCTGTGTAATTGGCAAAACCGACACCGCTGCTCAAATAGCTGTAGCAATTGGTGTATGTGCCATGGCTGAACTCATACACATTGCTAAAACCATGCTCGGTATTGTAGTAATAATTGGTGGCGTACCAAATGGTGGGACGGCCTACCGTGATACCCCATCCGTTGTCCTCACCTGCGATGAGGAGCGCATTGTTCAGATAGCTCGGGTCGGGCATGGTGTATTGCTCATATTCCAAACTTTTGTTGAGCATCGCTGTCATCTGAGCCACAGTTTGAGCTGACAACCGACTGTGGAACATATCCACAAACTCATCGCCGTCGATGCTTGAGTAAGAGAGGTCGCTGACACAAGAGGTTTGACTAGCGGAGTTGGTGCTGGGAGCCACTTGGTCTTTATCGCCCATAATCATAAGGAAGGTGGGCGCATCTTGGGCGTACTTGTTTTGGATGAAACTCTGGATGGCAGAAGCGGTAGTACCGATATTGTCGGTATAGTTCACATCTACATAAATGCCTTTCATAGTCTTCCATGCCACCCAGTCCTGGATACAGTTCTCGAACATGCGGTTGGCGATGACCAACATCTTCACCGGAGCTTGCCAAAGGTCGGGATGATCGTCATACACATCCCTTATGGCATTGCCGTTAAATAGCTGCTTGTAAAGCACATCGAAATACGGACTGTAAGTCTTCACGAGCATTTCCTCGGTGGCGCGGGCATCTGCACCGTAGAAGCTCACATCCACTTCAATGTCGTTGAACACACGCAGAGTGTTGTTGACAGGGTCATAGCTTACTGGCTCAATGCTCATCTGACCCACTTGTACACCACGCATGGTGCCGTTCACGCTGACACGAGCAGTAGGCTCCGATTGGAGGCCACGGGTCGACTGATAGGCGGCTTCGTTATAAACGAAGGGGCTGTTTTCGTTTTTGAAAACGTCAGGTTGGCGAGGCACCAAAGTATGGATGCCGTAGTCGTCGAGGCGGTAGTCCTTGGTGGTGTAGCTCGTGATTTCGATACGCGGGTTGGCACCGAAAGGCACGGCAATAAGTTCATTCACGACGGGGATTTGAGGGTCGCCCTCATTGCCGCCGATGACGGTGTTGGGCATCGAGAGCCATGAGAATTGGCCTCTTTCGGTGTCCACGTTCTCAGCCTCAATGTTAGAGAAAGAGAAGGATGCCCTAAGAAGTTGAAAATCGCTGCTGACACATTCGGCCTTGTCGACCGAACGCAGCGTAATGGACTGCTGTCCCACGACATTGAAACAAAGCATCAATGCCAATGCGAATAATAAGCCTCTTTTCATAGTAGATCAGTTTTGATAAAAATTTGATTTTTAGGCGGCAAAGATAAAAAAAATCTGAAAACTTTGCTCACTTCCATTCAAATGTTTTTATCAAATGGTCAATATCCTCGCGGATGAAGTTGATGACAGGCTGCATCGAGTCGTTGTCGGGCTTGAAATTGAAATATAAGGCTCCGCGCACGAAGTTTCGGGTGCTGTCGGTGAGGTAGAACTGCATCGGAGTGGCCACACCTTTGCCGTCCATTTCGATAAAGAGGCCGTAAACATCATGTTCTTCGTTGAAAATCAGGCTGTCGCGCACGCCATTGGCCTTTTGCAGATGCTTGGTGACCATCGTGTGGACATCTTCAAGATATTCGCCCAAATTGCCGTCTACGGGCTTGTGCGTCAGGTGGATGGAGCCTTTGAATTGGGGCATTTCCACATTGACCCAGTTTTTCTCGTCGGGCGAATACGGGTCGGGGGTGATGAGCGCGTATTGCGGGCACTCGAAGCTGTATTTTTCGATGGTGTCGACTTTGACGTAAGCCTTTTCCGGCAGGTCGATGCGGAAATAGCCGCGCGGCTTGGGCAGCGGGTTTAGCTGGCGGTCGCACGAGAAAGCAACGGCGAGTAAGGCCAAGGCCACAAGCAATATGGGCAGTTTATTCTTCATCATACACAACTTTCACTTCCTTGATGCGCTTGGTGTCGGCATCGGTAATCTCCATGTGGAACTTCTCGAAGTTGAACTTGAACCCGATTTCAGGGATGCGCCCTTCTATTTCGAGGATGAGTCCGGCAAGGGTGTCGGCCTCGCCCTGCATGGGTTCAAAATAGCCTTCGTCCACGCCAAACACCTTGCAGAAATCAACGATACTTGTCTGAGCCTTAAAGAGATAGGTGTTGTCGTCAAGTTTCTTGTAGTGTTCCTCCAAGTTGGCTTCGTCAAACTCGTCATTAATTTCTCCGACAATCTCTTCAATCACGTCTTCCATCGTAATCAGGCCCGAAGTGCCTCCATATTCGTCAACAACAATGGCGATATGTATCTTTTTCTCGCGGAAATCTTGGAAGAGGTCATTGATTTTTCGGTTCTCTGGCACGAAAAAAGCGGGTCGGATGAGTTTTTGCCATTCGTATGATTGCGCGTCCAAGTAGGGAAGGAGGTCTTTCACATAAAGGATGCCGCTCACGTTGTCCATCGTTTCGTCATAAACGGGAATCCTTGAAAATCCGCTCTTTATGACGATGGCGAGCATTTCGGTGAACTCCATGCCTTGCTCCACGCCGATGATGTCGATGCGCGGAATCATCACGCCGCTCACCTCTTTTTCGCTGAAGGAGGCAATGCCTTTAAGCATCTGTTTTTCCTCAAGAGGGGTGGATTCTTCGGTGGCAATGTCGACGGCGGTCGAAAGGTCTTCCATCGAGATTTCGCCTTTCTTTTTCTCCAAGTGCTTGTCCATGAACGAAGTGGAGTTGACCAATGCCTTGCTCAGCGGCTTGAAAAGCCCGATGAGGAAGCGCAACGGCCTTGCCATGAAACGCGCCACCTTGACGGGACGCTTGCCGGCATAAATCTTCGGCGTGATTTCGCCCGCAATCAGGATTAATGAGGTGACAATCACCACTTCCAACAGGAAGGCCGCCACAGGATAGTTCGCCATGTCGAACAGTTGCGCCATGATGTAGGTCGACAAAAGCGTGATGGTGACATTGACGAAGTTGTTGCCAATCAGGATGGTAGCCAGCAAAGTTTTGGGTATCTCGCGGAGTTTTAGCACGAGTTTGCTCTTTGCGTCGGGGCGCGATTCAAGGTCGTCGATGTCGGCGGGTTGGAGTGAGAAAAACGCCGTTTCGCTGCTCGAAATCAAGGCCGAAGCGATGAGGAGCAGGCACAATACAGCCATTCCGATGATGGCGTTGGCGGTAAATCCAGTGAAAAAGTTGTTTGAAACAACGGTCAGGAGTCCTATGAGAGGGTCAGGGTCGGGTGTTTCCAAAATCTTATCATTTATAGTTCAGGCGGCAAAAATAGAAAATAATTCTGACATGCGCGTCAAGTTACGTCAAAATGGCAAATCGTTGCCTTCGTCGG
>CACXQO010000088.1 GCA_902769815.1 uncultured Bacteroidia bacterium
TTTTCGATGCTGAAGCATTGAGAAAAAATAAAGTCGGATTTTTTTCATAATCTTTATATTGTTTTTCCCCTCCTTTTTCCCCATCAGGAGGGGTTTTTTTGTTGGGGTGGGGCATTTGCATTTACACTAATAACTGCCGATTTGTGTAAGTTTGATACACTTTTCGGCACTTGTTGGTGCAATAATGGGCTCTTTCTGAAATAATTGCACAAGTGTTTACGTTTTTATGGCGGTTTTAGTGTGTTTTTGTTTTTATTTCCCCAACTGTAAATTTTTTATTTACTGACATTTTACGTCAGTTTAATACTCTATTTTTGCATCCGAAAAACAAAAGTTCGGTTAAGCATAGGACAAAACAAATCAACATGAGAGGACTATCAAAATCACGTTACACAACGTTCTGTCAGTGTGAGAAAGCTTTGTGGCTGAAAGTTTATAAACCAGAAGAGGAAGTGCTTGAATTTGGCAATGGGGTTGTTCGGCCCATACGTGGAGGTGACAACCCTCAACTATGATGGTAGTCTGAATCTTGACGCAATGGTGGCCAAAACCAAAGAGGAGATGCAAAAGGGTACTCTGGTTATCTGTGAGGCATCGTTCTTTTACGGCAACAACTACTGCGCTGTCGATATACTGCGCCGGACAAACGATGGCTGGGCTATCTATGAAGTGAAGAGCAGCAGCGACAACGAGAGGAAGAGAGAGACTTACGCATGTGACATCGCTTACCAACGATGGCTACTCACATCATGCGGCATTAAGGTGACAGGTGCCTATCTCGTTTGCCTCAATTCCAACTATGTGCGCCAAGGAGCCATTGATCTTCAACAACTGTTCGCCGTTGTCGACATGGAAGAACTTGTGCAAAATGATTTGGTCAAGGTGCCTCAGCTGGTGTCTAAGGCACTTCGGCTCCTTCAAGACCCTCACGAGCCTAATGTGGACTTGTCCCAAAATTGCAAGAAGCCTTACGAGTGTGCTTTCTTGGACTATTGTAAACGTCTTCATAATATCCCAACTGACAGACCTAACGTATTCGATCTATACCGTATTCCGTTTTCAAAAGCCCTTCAGCTATATCAATCGGGAAGCATCACTTTCCCTGAGTTGGATGCAACGGAACTGAGCGACAAACAGCAGGTGCAGGTGATGTGTACGCTTAACGGTACGGAGCATATCGATGGCAACGGCATTCGTAGCTTCCTCGATACCCTCAGCTATCCCCTTTATTTCCTCGACTTTGAGACGATGAACGATCCGATTCCTCAGTACGATGGCACAAGACCTTACCAACAGATTCCTTTCCAGTATTCACTGCACATCAAAGAAAGCGAAACAGCACCTTATATACATAAGGAGTTTCTGGCTCCGAGCGATGGCAGCGACCCTCGCCATGCTTTGGCTGAGCAGCTATGCCATGACATTCCGATGGATGCCTGCATCTTGGCTTACAACAAGCAATTCGAATGTGGGCGCATCAAGGACCTTGCCGATGCTTTCCCCAACCTTGCCTATCATCTGATGAATATCCGCGACAACATGAAAGACCTGCTTGATCCTTTCCAAAAAGGCTATTACTATGTACCCGCCATGGGAGGTTCGTTCTCTATCAAAAGCGTGCTACCCGCTTTGTTTCCCAACGACCCCGAATTGGACTATCACAAACTCGACCAACAAGTGCAAAACGGCAATGATGCCATGTCCATCTTCCCGAAAATCAAGGATATGAATCCATCCGATGCCCAATCTGCACGAGAAGCCTTGCTCCGCTATTGTGAACTTGACACATGGGCCATGGTGAAGGTTTTGGAAAAGTTGAAAAAAATTGTATTCAACGGCTAAATGATTTTGAACTATATTTATTTTTGCAATCTAAACTAATACAAATGAAGTATGAAAATTGAAATTGGAGAATCATTGATTTATACTTGGCTTCGTCATATTAAAGGATGTCAGGTCGTTCAAAACAATTGGAAACCATCAAGCCAATGGCCGTTACTTGGCGATAAACAAGCTCTTCAGAACCTTATGGAAGAAGTTGATTCTTCGTTTTCAAGTAAAGGGTATGATCTTTTTAAGAGTGAGAATTCTAATAAAAAAGTGTCTTTAGATCAAGTGTTGAAGCAAACAGAATCTGATGCGATGGGAATTTCAATTTCTAATAATGAAGTTTATGGCGTTGACATCGCTTTCCATACTAGAGGCGTGGGTTATGATAATCCAGTAAAAAAAGTATTGGCAAAATATATACGTATCGCGATGTGTGTTTATGGTTATTTCAATAGGAAAGATGCACATATTGTTTTTGTGTCACCTAAAATGCATCAGAAGGATAAAAGCAAACTAATTGAACTGATGGATAATCTAAAAAACATTACAAATCTAAATGGGTTTAGCTTTGATTTTCAATTGTTTGTAGACAATGACTTCCAAAAAGAAATTTTAAATCCAGTGTTGGGAAAAATCAAAAGTATTGCTGATACTAGTGAATTATTCACAAGAAGTGTCCAGTTATTGCACATGTTTTACAATTGCTCTTCCAAACAAGAGGTTACCAATCCGAATAATGGAAATGGAACAAGAATCGGCCAGTATGCAAGACAGACCCTTACAGCTTTATTGCAGTCCAATAAGCTGACATCTGCTAACATTTCCAATTTGGAAGACCCTACTTTTTGCAGCAACACGCTTGGCATGAATTATCCAGTATTGGTTGATGTCAGAAAAAATACCCCTGAAAAAGGTAGGTATTACAAACCAGACCGTTCCATTGAACCTTATGTCATTTGTAATGACTGGTATGAAAGAAATAGGGCGAGGTTTGATGCTTGGCTAACAACAATTTGATTAGCGAATTATAGCCCCACTGGAACTTTTCGGTGGGGCTATTTGATTACGGATGTATGTATTTGTTTTTATACCTCTCCGCCATCGCTCGAATCTTCTCCTTCATCGTTTTCCTGACATTGTCTGGCGCAAGCACTTCAAGGTGCAGAACCTGATGAAAGGAGTTGGTTGTGGTGGGCAAACTTAAAAATAACAACATAAATACACTTCTATATTGAAAAAAATGTAACTTTGTGGCGAAAAATTTTGCGGATGCCGAAAAGCAAATAGAGTAGGCAATAATAGGAAAGCTGTTTTTCCACAAAACATGATAACTTGACCTATGAAACAGAATTGGTTAACTATTGAATTAAAAGATAATGGTACGAAGGTTTTGAAAAAATGTGCCAAAGAAGCCGAAGGAGAGATAGTAATCCCAGAAGGTGTAAGAGAAATTGGAGTTGGGGCGTTTAATGATTGTGATAAAATAACATCATTGATAATGCCAGATGGTTTACGGTATGTTGACCACAGAGCATTTTGTAACCATCATAGGTCTTATTGCCCTTCTCTTTCTACAATTCATTTTCCATCCAATTTATTGACAACATTTTTCTCCTCACTGGAATGTAGAATGTTTATGGGTACGGCTTGGTATGATAGCCAACCTGATGGGGTTGTTTATGCAGGAGTAAATGTCGTTGGTTATAAAGGGAAGATGCCTAAAGGAGCTGAGATTGTAATCAAAGAAGGCATAAAGTTTATTTCACACTCAGCTTTTAAGGGTTTTCGAAATCTAGAAAAAATAATATTACCTAAGTCTTTGGTTTATATTGATAAATTTGCGTTTAATGGTTGTTGTTCTCTTGCAACAATTACTTTTACATCAAATGTGGAATTGTCGGGATGCAGTGCTTTAGAAGAGTCATTATGGTATAAGAACCAGCCTCAAGGGGTTGTTTATGCAGGAGTAAATGCAATTGGGTATAAAGGAGAAATGCCTAAAAATACCGAAATTGAAATTAAAGAAGGAACAAAATATATTACATTCAGAGCTTTTGCTTCACAGAAAAATCTTGAAAAAGTGACACTGCCTCAGTCTATTGTTAAGATCGGATTTGAAGCTTTTCAGTATTGTGAAAACTTGAAAACGGTATGTATCCCAAAGGTGTGTAATATTGAGACCGTTTGTGAAAGTTGGCTTACAACAAGAGATAACACGCTTTCTCAAATGCTTTTCAGAAGTGGTCTCCAAGAAACTGAATGGGTTTGTAATTCTTATAAGAATATGTTTACACGAAAAACGTGCCAGTAACAATTCACTTATACTTCTCTGCCATCTCCCGAATCATCTCCTTCATCTTGTTGCGGGCTGATTCTGGTGCGAGCACTTCCACAAGTGGTCCATGGTGCAGCAAAGCTTGGTAGAAGTCATTGCCTGGGCGTAGCTCGTAAATGAAATAAGCGTAACCCTTGTCGTCTTGTTCCAATAACTCTTTCTGAGAGTGGTGCAGTGGCAGGGCGCGGAAATAGTTGGCACGTTTGGCATCAACCTTGATTTTAATTTCTGTCAAAGGGTCGTTGTCGCCAGTGACAATGCCGTAAAAGTCTTTGTAATAGTATTCAGCGTCAAAGTTTTTGGGTAATTTGAAGGTCTTGCTCGTGACATCTATATCTTGAATCATATCCAATGAGAAAGTGCGCTTGTCTCCTTTGCGGGTAGGACATTTGCCCATGACATACCACCGCTTTTCAAAGAGTTTTATGCAGTACGGATGAAGATTGTATTCTTCTGTTTGCTCGGTATTGCCACTATATTTCTTGTACCCAAAGTGTATGACTTGGTTGTCTTTCATCGCACCGATGATTTTAGTCAGGTTGGCATTGCCCGAAGGGACGTTCTCTGGTAGGATACGGTCTTTGATGGAGATACTATCGAATAAATCATTATATACCGATGCCGTGTCAAAAAGCCACTTCTTTAGACTGCTTTTCTCGATCTCGCTTTGGTTTGCTATGTGATACAATCCAGCGGAAAACTCTATTTCGACATTATAATACTCCTTGATTTCCTTTTTCCAACGGTAAAACTTTCGAGCAAAGATATCTTCTCTGATAATTTCATGCGAATGAATGCGCCAACTCTCGTAAATGGCACTTAGAGACATTTTATTGTTCCAAAGTATTCCGATCAGCCACAAATGATTGGATGCCAATATTTTTGCCATGGTATTAGTATTAAAGATGAATGGCAAAATTAATAAATAATCTGATAGGTTGAATTGTTGCATTCGGTTTTATGAATGGTTTTTGAATCCGATGATAGTGTTCTTTGGTTTCGATAGACTTTCTTCGTCGCAGAAGGTGCAGAGCATCTCAAAATCAGGCGTGGTGCCTTCAAGTATGCTTTCTATCTGGCTCTTTCTGGCAATGTTCTCGATTTGTCCACCGCTGAGGTCGTAGCGCATGGCGAGCTGAATAGCCGTGTCGTCGTCGAGTTGCGGAATCATGGTGCGCCAGATGTCTTTCCTGACGGATGCCTCGGGTGCGTGGAACTCAACTTTGAACAGGAACCTGCGCTCGAAGGCACCGTCCAAGTTGCATGTCAGGTTGGTGGTGGCAATAAGGATGCCGTTGAGTTTCTCCATCTCTTCGAGGATGATGTTCTGCATGGTGTTTTCCATCCTTTCCACCGAGCGGTTGACCTCCGTGAAGCGGCCTCCCAACAGGGCGTCAGCTTCGTTTAGCAGTAGGATAGGGGCTACTGAAGAGTTGCGCACTGCGTTTTGATACTGACCGAAGATAGCCTTCACGTTCTTTTCGCTCTCGCCCACCCATTTGTCACGTATGTTGGCCATATTGACTTGAAAGATGCTTCGGCCGGTGGCGCGTGCCAGTTGCATGACGGTTTCGGTCTTGCCTGTGCCAGGTGCACCATAGAAAAGGCAAGCAAACCCCGTGCGCATTCCGCTGTCTTTCAGCCGTGCGCAGATTTCAAGGTAACGGTCTTGCATAAGTAGCCCTTCCAAACGCTTCAATTGGACTTTCTCGGCTTCGTTGTAGAACATGTTTTTGGGAACAATGTTGGTGGGTTGTATCAATCCTCTCATGCCTTTGATGCGTTTGTCTTCTTTCAGCTTGACCCCTGCGAGCAGTTCGTCTTTGGCTTTTTGGGTCAGCGTGAAGGTGTCTTGGTCTTCTATGCCGTTGTCGCAAACAGGTTCGACAAGTCCCAAGTCAAGAAGTTTGTGGTTGTCTGATTGAAAATCTTTCCATGTCTTATGGAGATAGCGACGGTCCACCATGTGAAAGAAGTCATATTCCACGAAAGTGCTATTGCCTTGACAGCACAAGAGCACGCAAGCATAGACAACCAAAGCCGTGTCATTTGTCTCGAGATGGTAGTTTTCGAGGGTTTTGACAAAGTCGAGATGCGCATTGTCGCGCAATAGGGAGAGCATTCGGTCTTGAAATTCGCGGCATGTGAGCGAGCCGTTCTCATGTTGGAATGAGTAGGATTCCACTGTCTGTAGTAGTTCTTCGCAGTCCTCACAACGTTGGGCTTTTGGGATGTAGACTTGGTTGTTGCTGTAGGCGACCACGGCTCCCCAGGGAAGTCGGTAGCTGCTGCAATCTGACCTGAAGGGCTTCTCGACTTCAACTAATTTCTTTTGTGCCAAGTCCTCCAATTCTTTGACGAGCGAAACGGCCTTCAGGTTGGTGCAGTTGAAGAAACGGCTGATGTCGGTGAGGGAGAAGTCTCTGTCGGTACCTATTTCGGTGACAACGGAGAGCAAGACGGCCTGCACCTCGTTGATTTGGAGTCTTTCGCAAAGATAGCGGATGGGCTTCTCCAAGTAAAAGTAGAGATTTTGGGTAAGCCCGGTGTTTTGGGCATTTTCGACGATGAGGCTCATGGCCTCGATGATGGTGGTCGGTTCGATGTCAAGCGGAAACAAATACGCATCCTTGACTGGCTTTGGGGTGTTGTTGACGTGGCGTAACATAATTAATAGGTATTGATTTCGGCGGCAAAAGTATTGGATGCCACTGACATAAAATGTCAGGCCAACAAAAAAAAGAAAAATTTTTTAAAATCTTTACACTGACATTTTACGTCAGTATTAAACTATAATTTTGCCGCCGAAACAACGAAAAAATGGAAAGAAGAACGGAAATATGGTCGCTCTATATTATACATAGTATAATATACTTTAATTCATAAAGGCACAAAACACAAACACTTAAATATTATGGAGAACTTCTTTATCTTTTTGCTCGTCGTCATTGCCGTCGTTGCATTCGCCGTTGCTCTCGCTGAAAGCATCATCAAAGGCTTGTTTGAACTAATCTGTGGCATGTTCGCTGGAGCAGGCATCTACGGCATCATCACTGTGGTATGCATCGTCATTTTCATCATCGCCGTCATCTATATCATTAAAAGTTGAGGAGGACTGTTGTATGTCACAATTTATTGAAGACTTATTATGTGGCCTTTTGGGCTATGGCGTTGGAAGGCATAGCCGCCACATCTCTGATGCTCAGGCTGAGGACCTCATAACCCATTATCTGAGGGACATCCCCTTAGAGAGAGTCATCGACCATTGGACGAAAGCCAACGGCTACGATGGTCTTGAAGGCCCTATCATCGACCGTTTGCGCTCCAAGGCGGATGAGATGGAAAGAAATTACGAACTATAAAATACATGAAGACTATGGAACAAACAAACAACAATCAAAAAGAGGCTGTTTCAGAAAAAACCAAAAACACCAAGCCTGTCATCCAAAAATTGTCTCCTTTCCTGAAGGGATTTCACTGTCATATCAAGGGAAAGTTTGATGAAGCCGTTATGCGCTATAAGGAAGCCGCTATACAAGGCTCTGTCGATGCGCTCTATTATCTTGCGTTGTGCTACTATGAAGGCAAAGGTGTTGAAAGAGACCTCGCCGAGTCGGTCAGGTGTTTTGAGGCAATTCTGGAGTGTGACGATACAACAAAGGTCGAGGCAGATCTTATTCCTAAAGGCTATCGTGTCAGAGTACCTATGCAAAGGTGCATTGGCGACTATAAGGAAGAGGCCAAGTTGCGACTTGAAAAACTGGCCGACATAGACTCTGGAAAAGGCATTGGAATCCTCGACTATCGTTATGCTGGAGATTACATGTCTGCAGAAGAAGGAGAAGAGGATAAAAAGAAATATAAGAGGCTATGGATGAGGGCGGAAAAAGGCGATCTTAAGGCACAAAAGAAAGTGGCAGATAAAATTTTGTTCATTATCTCTTGGTGGAACGACCCCGATGCTGACGGAGAGACAATGTTGCGTTATTACAAGTCCTTGGCCGAACAAGGGAATAAAGATGCCATGTTTTCTCTTTTTTCCATCTATCATCATGGCTATTCCGCTGTGGGACTGGGAAATAGGGATGATAAAGAGAGCCTTAAATGGTGTGAAATGGCAGCAGAAAATGGTGTGCCTCATGCTCAGAAATGGATGTACAAATTCTATTCAGAAGGGATTGGCGTCGAGAAGGATGAGGAAGTTGCCAATATGTGGAAGCAAAGGATGGAGGAACGTAAACATAAATGAAGACGCCAATGAAACCAAACCAACAATCAGAATTTGACGCCTTCACGGATTTTTGCCTAGAGCATTGGAACGACCCTTACAATAGCCTCGAAAGCAATCCCGAGTTGATAGCCAAACTGGAAGAAGGGATACAAAACCTTTTGTTGCCTGCCTGTGAGGAAGGCGATGAAAATGCCATGTTTTGGACACTGCGGCGCAAACTGGCGGAGATGGGCCATACTGACCAACAAATAAACATGGGGAACTATTATCGAGAAGGTGACTTGGTCAAACGTAACCCGAGGGCGGCGTTCTGCTGGTACATGAGGGCGGCCAAGCAAGGTGATTGGTACGGACAGCTTTTGGTCGCGGATTGCTATTTTGAAGGAGATGGCGTCAAGCGTGACTACAAGGAGGCCGTCAAATGGTATGAATCTGTTGTTGCGCAGTTCGACAACGAGCATTCTGACAGGGTGGACGAGGAGATGGGGGAGGATTTGTACATACTTACCGCAGTCAATAGGCTTGCCCAATGCTATAGTGAAGGCCTTGGGGTGAAAAAAGACTTGGAGAAAGCCGCTCAGTGGTACTATAAAGCGGGGTGGCGTAAATACGCAAAACTCATCAGGACTTTTGGCGATGATGCCGATGTGTATGATCCAGATTTGCCATTTTGAAATCTGAAGCCATCGAAATGCGACAAATTTTTCCACACTTCCCGACATTTTCACTATCTTTGCCGCAAATTTCAAGGCCATGCAACTCTCGGAAGACCAAAAGAACTTCCTAAAATGCAGCCTCACCCAACCCCAAAAGACCTTCGAGGAAACTTGAAGGTCTTTTTTCCAAATTTTGCGATTTTCGGCAGTTTTGGAGAATAAATTTTGCGATTTTCGGCGTTTTTAGGCAAAAACATTTTGCGATTTTCGGCAAAAGAGTGTATTTTTGCAGCGTAAAAAGCAAGAAATCATGGCAACAAACACCTTTAGGCGAAAGATTTATGACCGATTGCTCAAATGGAAGAAAGAACGCTCTGGAGAGTCAGCCATCCTTGTGCAAGGGGCAAGGCGCGTGGGCAAGTCAACGATTGTTGAGCAATTTGCCAAACAGGAATACCAGTCCTATATCTTGATTGACTTTTCCAAGTGCACAAAAGAAGTTTTCCATCTTTTTGACGACATTTCGGACCTTAACCATCTGTTTGTGAGGCTGCAACTGGCCTATGGGGTCAGTCTGCATGAGCGCAATTCTGTTATCGTTTTTGATGAGGTGCAGAAACAGCCTTTGGCAAGACAGGCCATTAAGTATTTGGTGGCCGACGGTCGCTACGATTACATCGAAACAGGTTCGCTGATTTCGATCAGGAAAAACGTGAAGGACATCATCATTCCCAGCGAGGAAACGCGAATCAACATGTACCCCATGGATTACGAGGAGTTTCGCTGGGCATTGGACGACACGGACACCATACCCTTGTTGCGCTCAATCAGCGAAAAGCCTGTTCCTTTGGGCGATGCGGCCCATAGGAAGCTGTTGCGCGATTTCAGGCTTTATATGCTGGTGGGCGGGATGCCGCAAGCCGTCAATAAGTATCTTGAAACGAACAATTTGGCGGAGGTCGATAATACAAAACGGGAGATTCTTGACCTTTATGACAGCGATTTCATGAAGATTGATGATTCGGGCAAACTCTCAATGCTGTTCAATGCGATTCCCGCCGAACTGAACAAGAACGCTTCACGTTATCAGGTTTCCAGCGTCATCGAAAACGGCAAGGCCGACCGCTTGACGGAATACATCGTCGACTTGAGGGAGTCGATGACGGTGAACATGGCCTACCACGTCAGCGACCCCAATGCTGGAATGTCGTTCTACAAAGACCTTGACCGCTACAAGATGTTTCTTGCCGACACGGGACTTTTCGTCACTCTCGCTTTTCGCGACAAGGACTTCACCGAGAATGTCATCTACCAAAAGCTTTGGAACGACAAACTGAGCACAAATCTTGGCTATCTGTATGAAAATGTGGTGGCTCAAATGTTGAGAGCGGCGGGGAATGAGCTATTCTATCACACATTTCCGAAAGAGAAGGGCAATCGAAACTATGAAATTGACTTTCTGTTGGCACGGAAAAACAAGGTGTGCCCTATCGAGGTGAAGTCGTCGGGCTACAGCACCCATGCCTCGCTCGATGCTTTCTGCAACAAATATCCTGACCGAATCCTCAACAAATACTTGATATATTCCAAGGACATCAAGAAAGACAAGGGGGCGCAGTATCTTCCGTTTTATATGACGATGTTCTTGTAATCAAGAATTCACTATCTTTGCCGCAAATTTCAAGGCCATGCAACTCTCGGAACAACAGAAAACCATCGTGAAGGCCGCGCCATTCGGGCTGATTGGCATGTTGGGTGTTCCCTCGTTTAATGCACTCATCGGACGGCAAACTTGGATGGATACGCTTTGGGATTCTTTAATAAGCATAGGTGTTTGGGCTGTCTTGCTCGAGTTGTTTTTGCTTGGGTCGAGGGTGCCGAAAAAGAAAAATAGTTAGGAATGAATGAATTAGATAATGCAATAATGGAAGTTGAGACGGGCTATACTATAAAATGCACCGACTTCAATGATTATTTGACTAAAATGCACGACTGATGTTTTGTAGAAACAATCAAATCTAAATAACAATGAAAAAACTATTCTCATTAATCGCAGCCGTAGTGCTGACAATGACAGTGGCCCGCGCCGATGAAGGCATGTGGCTGCCTTATTCGCTGAATGGCCAGGTGGCGGCTGCACGGGCGAAATCATCTCCCCTGAAGGCCTGCTGCTCACCAATCACCACTGTGGTCTGAGTTTCGTCCAAAAACTCTCGTCGATTGAGCACGACTACCTCACCGACGGCTTCTGGGCCAAAAGCAAAGGCGAGGAACTACCCAACCCTGGCCTCACGGTTTCCTTCTTGAAAAAGGTGGAAGACGTGACCGACGCCGTGCTGCAAGGCGTGACGGCTGAAACCTCCGAAGCCGACCGCGAGGAACTCATCGGCAAGAACTCGCGACAAATCGAGAAAGACCGCAAGGGCGACCGCAAGGTGCGTATCGAAATCGTGCCGTTCTACAGCGGCAACCAGTTCATTCTCTTTGAGTATGAGGTTTATAGGGACGTGCGCTTAGTGTGCTGCCCGCCGTGGGGCATCGGCAAGTATGGCGCCGACACCGACAACTGGACCTGGCCGCGCCACAAGGGCGACTTCAACATCTTCCGCGTCTATACCGCCCCCGACGGAAGCCCCGCCGAGTACAGCGCCGACAACGTACCGATGAAGTCTAAATGGTTCTTGCCCATTAACTTAGGTGGCGTGAAGCCCGGCGACTATGCCATGATTCTCGGTTTCCCCGGCTCCACCGACCGCTATTCGACTTCCTACACCGTGAAGAACGTCATCGAGGAGGAAGGTCCGGCCATCATCGACTGCCGCACGACCAAGCTCGACAACTACCGCAAGCACATGGACGCCGAC
This sequence comes from uncultured Bacteroidia bacterium, assembly GCA_902769815.1. Classification (GTDB taxonomy): domain Bacteria; phylum Bacteroidota; class Bacteroidia; order Bacteroidales; family F082; genus Limimorpha. The sequence continues at coordinate 11,917 of CACXQO010000088.1, forward strand.
CAAGAGGTGTTCATCAAGTACGCCTCCAAACAGGCCAGCGTGTCGAACTACTGGAAATACTACATCGGCCAGGTGAAGCAGCTCAAACGCAACCACGTCTATGAACGCCGTCTTGCCCAAGAAGAAGACTTCATGAACTGGGTCAACGCCGACCCGCAGCGCAAAGCCGAATATGGCGATATTTTCGAAGGAATCAAAGCAAAATGGATGGAGCTCGATGACATCGTTATGCCTATGACATATTTGCGCGAGGCTGGATGGAACGGCGGAGAGGCCATTTCGTTCAGCCGTAGGTTCATACGCATCAACAAGATGTTTGAGGACAAGGCCGACAAAGCTGACATCAAGGCCGCAGCCGAGAAGATGCAACCCCAAGTGGAGACCTTTTTCAAAGACTACGACAAAGACCTTGACAAAGATGTGACCATCGCTTTGCTCAATCTTTTCTACAAAGATATTGATGGAGATTTGTTATATGGCCCAGTTCCGACAATGCTTAAGGAAATCGGCTCAAAGAACGGAGGCGACTTCACAGATTGGGTCAACAAAGCGTTTGAGAAATCAATTTTCGTCGACCCAGCCAAACTCGAAAAATGGCTTGAAAACCCTAAAAAACTTGATAAAGACCCAATTTTCGCTTTGACAAATGATATCATAGAAACTTATACTAGGATATATTCATGGTATGAAGATGCTTGTAAATTAGGTAACAAATACGAACGCCTCTACATGAAGGGCTTGATGGAGATGCAAAGTGACCGCAACTTCTATCCCGATGCCAACTTCACCATGCGTCTCACCTACGGCACCGTGGAGCCTTACAAGGCCGCCGATGCCGTCAATTACAACTATTACACCACCATGGACGGCGTGATGGCCAAATATGTGCCCGGCAATTGGGAGTTCGACATCCCGCAGGATGTGCGCAATCTCGTAGCCAAGAAGGACTTTGGCCGTTATGCCAATGAAAAGGGTGAGTTGGTCGTCAACTTCATCACCACCAACGACATCACGGGCGGCAACTCGGGCAGTCCCGTCATCGATGGCGAGGGTAACCTCATCGGTTTGGCTTTCGACGGCAACTGGGAAGCCATGAGCGGCGACCTCAGTTTCGAGAACAAGGTGCAGCGCACTATCTGCATGGATGCCCGCTACCTGTTGTGGTGCATCGAGAAGGTCGGAAAGTGCCAGAATATTATTGACGAGTTGGTGATAAAATAAGCAGAAATTTAGCTTTTGGCTTTAAGCCGTAAGCTGTAAGCAATAAGCATGGTAGCAACGATGCCAATTGCAGCTTACGGCTTAT
>CACXQO010000089.1 GCA_902769815.1 uncultured Bacteroidia bacterium
GAGTTGAACGCCGCTGTGTTTGCCAACCACATCAGCAATTACATCTATCTGCATCGTATCGACAGCATCATCGAGCCTGACCTGATGACTTTCGCTTACGCTCAGGGCGAGGCGATGCTGATGGGCTTTGAGGCGGGTGTGGACGTTCATCCTTTCCATGCCCTTCATGTTGGGGCGGCGTTTTCGTATGTCAATGCCCAGTTGCTGCACCAGCCCGAGGAAACGCGATGGCTTCCGATGACGCCGGCGCCGCGCCTTTCGGCAGATGTGAAATACGAACTCACCCACGACGGCAAGGTGTTCAACAACGCCTATTTTGCCGCCCGCATGGACTGGTGCCTGAAGCAAGACCATTATTATGCGGCCTACGACACCGAGACGGCCACTCCATCTTACCTCTTGTTAGGGCTTTCGGCTGGAACCGAAATCTTGATCAAAGGCAAGAAAGTCGCCGAACTGACCTTGATTGTCGACAACCTCGCGGATGTTTGCTACCAAGACCATTTGAGCCGTCTGAAATATGCCGTGTTCAACATGGGACGCAATATCGTTTTCAAGCTGACGGTGCCCATTGGATGATTTCAGGCACGAAATTCCGTCGGCAGGATTGTAGGCCATAAGGTTGACGTATGGAAAAACTATACCTATTCCAACATCCTTGAAAAAAATCCAACCCAACCCATTGCCAATTCATAGGAATAAATACAAAAAAAGTGTGTCAGTAGCGGCACACTTTTTTTGTAGTTAAAACATTGAATGGAAATCAAAAGGTTTTTTCTTCAGAGAATTTCAGGCGATTGGGATTGTTTTGCAAAACTTCGAGGAAGTCTTCCTTATCGTCCTTAGAGAAAGCACCTACCATATCAATTACTAAGGAACTTTTGTTGTAATATCCAATTCCATAGCGCTTTCCGTAAATCACTTCTTGTGGAAGTTCATTTTCATTGTAAACTAATTCGCCTTCCATCTTGGCTGTGAAAGGAGAGGTGACTTCGAAAGACTTTTCCCATGGCAACACAACGCCGGTTTCGGTGATCGACTCGCCTTTGGCATTGGTATAGGTCACATTCAGTTTAAAGCAATCAGACATAACCCTATTTTCAAACTCTTTCTCAACCTTGTACACAACTGTGGTAGTGGTAGGTGTTGGGGTCGGTTCTGGAGTTGGAGTGTCTTTCTTGCAACCGGAGAACATCATGCCACCGATAAGTAGGGTGGCCAGCAAAAACATTACTTTTTTCATTTTTTTAAAAATTTAATAGTTAATAATTTGTTGATTATAGATGGTTTTGTTCATTTTGATTTTTTATTTCAGAGATGCAAAAGTACAACAAATTTCCGTACTTGCAAGCGCACAGACACGCCAATTTAAACAGCCTGAAAATGACGCTATTGGAATGTCTTAATTTAAGCGTTTGACAGTGGTGAGGGCGTGATACGGAACACGAATGGTCGTGATGCTGTCGGGGTTGATTCTAGGAGTGTAGAAATTGTCGTCAGGTTTCTCTCTGTCAACCTTGATTTCTTTCTCGCGCATTTCGATGAAATCGTACAGTTCCTGCTCAGTAATGCCAATGGCGACCATATTCAAATAATTATAATATCGTATCTTCTCGATTTGGTTAAAAAGCCAACATCTCCTGTTGTGGAAATCGCGCAAAATCTGACGGAATACTTTGTCGTTCAAGTATTTGGAACACCAAGAACTGCCTGAATATTGCTCTGGGTGATAGAGGATTGCATCACGAGCCGCATCCATCTCTTCAGAGAAAGCGGTCCATTCTTTCTCGATGGTACGCATGTCTGAAAAGCATTTCCCGACATTGTCGATAAACAGGAAATTGCCCATGTTTTTCCATGTCTCAATATCGTCGGAGAAAATGCCCTCCGTTGTCTTGTCATAAATGATTAGGGGAATATACATCAATTCGTCCATCAGGGAAAGCAATGAATTTTGATCCAACGAATCGACCTTGTTCAAAGGAAGGTTCAACAACCATGCTGACACGGTGTCGGCGCGTTCCATATATTCATGGGCAGATTCGAGAATCCGTGCGTAACTCTCGATGTTGCTCATCACCATCAATGCCGAAAGGCGGCGGTCCTTGGCTCGATGGTTCCGTTCGAGGATTTGTGCCGCCACGATGGTGACAATCAATGAGATAGTGGTACCCAATACAATAGTCCCAATTCGGTTCAAGAAGTTGCTGCGTTTGGCTTTCTTTTCTTCTTTTGAAGTTTTGGCGTTTTCGTCCATGGCTATGATTCAGTTTGATAATGCAAAATTACACATTTTTTCAAAGTAAAATCATCACAATTACTCCAGCAACCAACGCGATAGGATAGTTCCCATTCGTCCTGATTTGCAATCCTAACGCATTGAATGTTCAATATCGACTACGAACTTTTATTTGTGAGCAGATTTTTCCTACCTTTGCGGGTCGGTAATCTTCTCGATTATACACAGAATAGCAAAACATCCTAAAAAGGCAATAATATGGGTAATCAAAACAACACTCTTGAAGGACACTTGAATTCTTTTAAGGATAAGGACCAAAAAGCAAAAGAATTGGCAGCGGCTTGGACTTTAAATAAAATAGAACTGTCTAAACCGCTTTCCACGATTACAACTGCATTTCCCACCTATAGTTTACATGATGGCAGTCATTCGCAAACTATTATTGAGACTATCGAACGCCTTTTGGGAAATAACATTAGGAAATTAAGTGCCACGGACACTTTCATGTTGCTTATGGCGGCCTATACACACGATTTGGGAATGTTTCTTTCGTATAAGACGATTGAAGACAAGTGGAAAACGAAAGATTTTGCCAAAAAGATCAACGAACTTGAGAACCATCGTGACCCACAAATTGCAAAAGCAGCAAAACTCTTGCGTGAAACACAGGAAAAGTGTAATACTACAAGTAACTCCAGCAACGGCACTATGCTTTGGGCACTTGAAGTCAAGAATGCCGTGACACTTCTCACCATTGAATTGTTCAGAGGTGAACACGCCAAAAGGAGTGAGGACTATCTCAATAACGATAGCGAATTTGTAAAACTATTAGCCAACATCAACCAATACGGTGGATTGAGATCAACCCTTGCCAAAATTGCCTATTTGCATTGCGAAGATTTTAACAAAGTTTTTATTCTTGACAAAGAAGCCAATGGCTACACGGGTGCTGGCGATATGTGCCACCCTCGTTTTGTCGCTTGCATGATTCGGTTGGGCGACCTTCTTGATTTTGACAACAACAGGTTCAACAACTTTGCGTTGGCTATGGTCAAAGAAGTGCCTGAAACTTCCCTCGTCCACTATAAAAAGCACCTCTCCACCGGAGACGAAACATCTCTCATTTCTCCGAATGAAATCAGGGTGTCGTTCAATTGCCTACAAGACGACGTCTATCGTGAAGCCGCCAAGTGGAAAAAGATGGTGGAACAGGAACTATACAACATGCACGCCTTTTGGCCTGAAATTGTACCTGAAGAATTGTCTGGCAGCGGAAAGAACGGATTCCGACTCCCCAGCGCAAAGCAAATCAACATCAAACTTAAATACCAAGGCAAAGAGAATCCAAATCCAGACTTAATGCACCTCCGCTTCGACATCTCAAGCAAGAAGACTTTTGAGATGCTGAAAGGCGGTGCCATCTATAAGAATCCTGGATGTGTATTTCTGCGTGAGATAGTGCAGAACGCTTTGGATGCCACTAAATTGCAGATTTGGCAAGACATGGACATTCATCTGCCTTTTGATTTGGAGAACCCAAAGCGTCATATCGGAACCCGAGAGGACATTCGCTTTTTTGGCGACATCCCCGCTTCGGTGTACAACAAATACCCAGTCAACCTCGATGTTGACTACAACAAGGAGGATCAATCTATCATTGTTACTTGTGAGGACTGCGGTACTGGCATTTCTGATGAGAGCCTGATACGGATGACCAGCCAAGTGGGCGAAAGCCGCAAGGCCGACAAGGACTATGAAAAGACCATCAAGGCGATGCCCTATTTCCTGCAACCCACTGCCGTTTTTGGGTTGGGACTGCAAACCGTCTTCTATGTGGCTGATGAGTTCACGGTTGAGACCCGATGCCCTGGCGAGAAGGCTCGTCGCATTATTTTCCGAACCTCCACCAATGGCAGTTATTGTTCCATAGATGATGAAGACATCGAATTCCAGCGTACTGTTGCTGGCTCAGACCAGAAACGGGATGTCCCTCATGGCACGACAGTTAAGATAGTTATTAACGAAGAACACTTAGACAGACTATTTGAACTTGACGAAAAGAAATACAAAGAACTCATTAATAGCCCTGCATCCATCGGATACCACATACCAATAAGTATTGACAAATTTGCAAGAAATACATTTACGAGGATTGATGACATCCCATTCCGATACCATTCGCCGTATGACTCCTTTGAAACCCATAATTCTTTTGAAATAATAAAAGCCCAAGAAAAATATGAATTCTTAAAAGAAGAGGGAGACTTCCATTTATACGAGAAAGTTGGCGACCACATAATTTTCGGTAGGATTTACAAGTATTGGTTAGAAGAGCGAAAATATGGATCTCGCATGATAATTACATTTCTGGAATCACGTCATACACTCACCCAAATATTACTAAGGAATATTCATGTAGATTGTGTAAACATATGGTGGCAACGATATGGTAGCATTGGATGGAACTTATGTTGTAGGGAAGCGGACAAACAGGTGAATTTGTCCAGAGATGGTCTGTTGCCACAAGGTAAAAGCTGGTGTTTAGAAATAATGAATGAGTTATTGTCCGCTTGCATTTCATTGACGCATAAGTTTCTATTGGAGCGTTACCAGAATAGTGAAGGAGGAGAAGATAAAGACAATCTGCTGAAACAATATGGTAACCTTTGTTTCCTCAATTGGCATCTTCCACAACCCATTAAAGTAGACCATGCCCCACTGGAAAAGAAATTTTTAAGGAATGGCATTGGATTTCTCGCAATAGACAAACATGACAATCCTATAAACACCAAACAAGTGATAGAGTCTGATAGATTTGTTATAGTAAGATGCTATGAATTTGAAAAAATCGTCATAAAAAACAAGAGCAAGTTTCAAGATGATGAATTGATTATTAATGTAGATTTGTCCATTCCTGATACCTATATTTGCTCCGAGATATTCTTTGTGCAGGTTCGAGGTAACAACTTCCCCTGTTATCGTTTAGTCAAAGAGAACCCAAGTGACGGTCCTCAATGGGTTACCATTTATAATAATGATATTAAGAGGATTGCTATTGATGACAATGATTGCATCCATGCATTCAAGAACTATGAAGAAATTGTTGTAAGCGAAGATGCTCCTCTATTAGGATTCTATCTACCTTTTCACGGTAATTGTTGGATATATCCCGTCAGGGATAATATGAATTTTTGGAAGATAAGAAAAGAATTTGACAGCAGAACGGAAGTAGAAACATTCCTTCGCGAAAAGGGCCGAATGGAAGATTTGGTGCCAGACCATATCGTCGAACTGATACAGAAATACAATGTGTTGAAGAACGAGAACCTGTCAAAAGAAGAAATCCACAACGCCTATATTCGTCTCATCCTTGACAGTAGATTTGGCGTTGAGAAGCCTTCTGAACAGAAAAAGTAAGAGAATACCCAAACATTCACCCCATCACCACATCCAACACCATCATCAGCACAAAACCGACAGCGAAACCGATGGTGCTGAGGTTGGAATGTTCGCCCGAGGAGGCCTCTGGTATCAGTTCCTCGACCACCACATAACACATGGCGCCGGCGGCGAAAGCGAGCATATAGGGCAGCATCGGCATAAGCCACGCGGCCAACAACACCACGGCCAAACCGCCCAACGGCTCCACCACACCGCTTAGGCTGGCAATGAGGAACGAGCGCCATTTGCTGTTGCCCTCGGCGCACATCGGCATGGAGATGATGGCCCCTTCAGGAATGTTTTGGATGGCGATGCCGAGCGAAACGGCCACGGCACCCGCCAACGATACGCCTCCAGCCCCTTGCGAGGCGGCGGCAAACACCACACCCACGGCCATACCTTCGGGCAGGTTGTGGATGGTGACGGCCAAGGCCAACATCGCCGTGCGTGAGAGTTTTGAACGCGGCCCTTCGGGATGGGCTGAGCCAAGGTGAAGGTGGGGCGTGAGTTCGTCCAAAAGCAGCAAGAAGCCGACACCCGCAAGGAAACCAATGGCAGCTGGCCATACAGCCCAACTGCCGCTCTCTGCCCGCATCTCAATGGCTGGGATGAGCAGCGACCACACCGAGGCCGCCACCATCACGCCCGAAGCAAAGCCCAACAACGATTTCTGCAAACGCGCCGACATATCCTTTTTCATGAAAAAGACAAAGGCCGCGCCAAGCATCGTGCCCAACAAAGGGATTAACAAACCGATGGTGATACCCATGATGATTTTAGATTAGACTGCAAAGGTAGGATTTTTAATCAAAACCCAAACTCATACCCCACGCCAATCCAGCCACGGAAGCCAGTTTCCTTGGTGTAGGATTTCAGTTTGGTGCCTTCGGCGTTGGCATCCACTTGTTTTTCCATAAGGTAGTCGGTCAAAATATAGAAATTCAGGGTGTTGCGCTTGTCCAACTTAATATCCACGCCTAATGAGCCTCGCAGACGGTTGACATAGCCGCCGTTGAAGCCCTTCAGGAACCAGCCGGCATCGCCTTCCTCGGAGTAGTCGTCCAAGGTGAGATAGACATTACCGTCGTAGGCTGCCTCGATGACGGGCGCATTCAGATAGTTGCGCACCTCGAAATAGGCGTAAGGCTGCACCTTGCCGAAGCCCTTATACAAAGCCTTCACGCGGCTTTTCAGCGTCAGGGCGTTTTGGGGATTTTGGTACACGTTGAAGTCGCCCGTGCGACGTGTCACCTGAAAACGTTCCTTCAGCGAGAAGTTCCAGTTGCCGTAATGCAGCGTTCCCGTGACATCGGCCATCAGCCTGTGGCGCGGGTTCTTGAACAGTCCCGAATTGGCCCCATAGCCGTTGATGAGCGCATAACCCAACCCGAGTTTGATGTTGGGATGCACCTTGTAACTCAACGCCAAAGTGGTTTGCAGGCGGTCGAGGCTGCCGAAGTTGTTGTCGAAACGCACCTCCTCCTCAAGGGAAACGTGCAGGCCACGGGTGATTCTTTTGTCAAGGCTCAAGGAAACCCTGCCGCCAAATTCAGGGTCGAGGGCGACATCGGTTTGGGCTGCTGCCAAAATAGGGAACAGCAACCCTAACATCAATATGATACTCTGTTTGCTTTTCATAACTCTAAACTCTAAACACTAAACTCTCAACTTAAAAAGGACCATGACCTCCTCCGCCCGGGCCGCCTCCACCGCCATTGCCGCCCGAATAAGAAGAAAGGCTGACGGAATTGCCACCACTGACAGCAGCATCAGTGTAGAACAAGCCTTCAAAACACGCAGTTCCGCTACCGACACTCACGTTGGATTGTAAGACAGGCGTAGAACCTCCCGAAACAACAAGGGGTGTTCCCCCGCTCGCTGGGGTCTTGAAGGCGTAAGTCGTTGAGCCAACGGTCAAGCCGTACCAAGTGTTTTGCGACCAAGAAGAGGCCGAATAGCAACTTTGCGACAGCGACGAACCGCTCTCCAAGCCGCCGATGGCCACCAAAGTGCCGCCAGTGAGGTAAAGTTTGTAGCCGCCTTCCGTGTTGGCATCGATGGCCACTTCGGGCGAACTGGCACTGATGGCATACACCACGCCGCCTTTGATGTAGCAATTGCCATTGGCATCGAGGCCGTCGTTGCCTTGGCTGTAGGCGCAGACCAACCCGCCCGAAACGGTGAGGTTGCCGCCCGAGTTGATGGCGTCGTCCGATTGGGAATGGCTGTACACCTCGCCGCCCGAAACGGAAAGCGTGCCCTTGGCTTCTATGCCCTCGTGGGCGGTGCAGTTCACCACCACTTTGCTCCCTTTGAAAATCAGGTTTCCGTCGAATTTGAGGCCTTTGGCCGAAACGCCGTCGGAACTATTGTTGCCCCATCCGCCGTGGCCGCCACCTCCGCCGCCACCATTGGAGCCGAAATTGTTTCCAGTTACCGTCACATTGACCGTGCCACCATAAAAGTAGCCGTTGCCGTCGCTGCTGATGCCCTTGCTGCCCGTTCCCGTGCTGGTGAAGCTCAACGCACCTCCAGTCATCCTAACGTAATCCTTGCCTTTCACACAAGCCGGCTTCAAAGTGTCGTTCCCATTGACTGTGGCGGAACTCGACACATTGACGGTAATGGTGCCGCTTATAAAATGCACATAGTCATCGGAAACGATGCCCGATTTGCCCATTGCCGCAACGTTGAGGCAGCCTTCGCCGCTGAAGATGAACTGGCCTTCGCCAAACATTGCCGCCTTCTCGTCCTCGGTGGCGGGCGTGTCGGTGTAGTTTGCTCCGTCGGCAAGGGTGTTTTCGCCATTCAAAACAATGAAAGTGCGCTTGCCTTTGTTCGGTTCAGCGGTCGTTCCTTGCACATTGATGGCAGCGCCATTAGGGTTGGTGATGCTCACGCCATTCAGCGTAATGCCTTGTTTCTTCGCGCTGTAGAGTTTGAAGAAACCATCGTTGGCAGTCCCCGAAAGTTCATACATCACATACGAAAGTTCATACATCACATACTCTTCGCCTGCGTAAATGATGGTCACATCGTTGCCGTTGACGGTCACGGCGAAGTTGTCGTTGGTGCCTGAAACAGCGGCGTTTCCATCGGTGGAAAACGCCACTCCAACCGTTTGCGTGAACACGGTATTGGCGATGAGGTCCTCGCTGTAGTCGGTATCAATCGGGTCGATGAGGACGATGTTGTCCTTTTGGCAACCCGCAAATGACATCGTCAGCAAGACAAACAGTAAATTATTCAAGAGATGTTTCATCTTTGGTCTATTTTGTAAGACAACTTCAAATCAGGGCGTTTTATTATTTGAGACGGGTGTAAAATGACGACAAAAAGTCCCTAAAGCCCACCATAATTGAGTAATCAGCGCTTCAAAATCCCCGAAAATGGGGATGATTCATGCAAACGGAAACCTCTATTTTTGTGGCCGAAAACGATTCAAATGAGAAAAGACCACCCTTTGAGAATGATTAATGCAGGCCGTTACAAGCTCTGCTTTTCCGAGTTAAGCCCTGAAATTCAGGATGATGTGCTGAAACGCATGGCACGGCTGATTGACGAAAACCGCGAATGGTACGACCGTGGCAACTACGGCCATTTGTGCAACATCCTCCCGACTTTGGCCATCGATGAGGCACTGCAAGCCGCTGGCAAATCGCCCGAAGAATCGTTGGCGTCGCTCTCGAAATACATGTGGGCATCATTGAAGCCAGAAAAGATGCAGAGGTTGGCCGAAAAAAGCTATTTCGTGCCGTTGATGAAGGTTGTGGTGCCCTTGGGGTTCAAGATGGGCTCGGGCAAAGGTTGGCGCTATGTGTGGCACAAGGACACCGACGGCCCCAACGAGTTCCATTTCGAGTGTACCGAGTGCCTCTACAAGCACATCTTCACGAAATACGAGGTGATTGACCGCTTCGGCCCGATGTTCTGTCACTCGGACATCATCAACTACGGCAACCTGCCCCACACCGACTTCATCCGCACTCAAACCCTTTGCCAAGGCGGGGAACTTTGCGATTTCTATTTCGTCCGCCATGGGAAAGACGAAGTTTGGGAACGGACGAAGAGCGTTTGAATTTGTCTTTTTCGGCAATCCGAAAAAACAAAAACTTCATTTGCCAAATGAAAGACAATATGTCCCCCTACAGAAATGCCTTTCACAGCAACCCATAATTAATAGCAAACGACAATGCCTCAGTAATATTCTCAACTTCCAATTTTTCAAACACTTGCTTGCGATAAAACTTTACCGTGTCAATGGATTTGCATACCTTTTCGGCGATTTCTTTCATCGTGTAGCCCTGCGCCGAAAGCACCAAAACTTCCTTTTCTTCGGGCTTCAATTTGATTTCTTCTTGTTCTATCCATTGATGCTCGGTCAAGGAATACACGCTGTATTGGTTGGTTCCCCAATGGCGGAATTCAATGTGCCCGGCCTCCTTGCGTGAGGAAAGTGACACCGTGCAAAGTGCCAGCCAAACTTGTCCCAAATCATTCAACACAAGTGGCGTGATTTTATGATTGATAAGCAATTTCTTCCCACCTGAAAGGATATGGAAATCATACGACATCAAGCAATGTTTTTTTTCTTCGCGTGGCGTGGCA
>CACXQO010000090.1 GCA_902769815.1 uncultured Bacteroidia bacterium
CAGTTTGTCTTCATCACGGGCATCACCAAGTTCAGTCAACTGAGCATTTTCTCCACCTTGAACAACCTGAGCAATATCTCTATGGAACCCGCCTACTCCGCCCTCTGCGGCATTACCAAGGAGGAATTGCTGACCATATTCGATGAGGACATCCAGTTGCTGGCTGACGAATACAATTGTTCAAAAACAGACATGATAGGCAGATTGCAACAACAATATGACGGCTATCATTTCGGAAAGAAGTCGGATGACATCTTCAATCCCTTCAGTCTAATGAATGTATTTCGTTCCAAGATGTTGGATTATTTTTGGTTTGGCAGCGGGACACCGTCATTCCTATTTGAATCGATGAGGCAGTTCAATACCAACCTCTTGGAATTAGAACAGTTGCAAGTGCCTTCCTCACAGTTCGATGTGCCCACCGAAGGCATGACCTCAGCATTGCCTTTGCTTTACCAGAGCGGCTATCTCACCATCAAAGGATACGACTTCATTCGTGACGTTTACACGCTCGACTTCCCCAATGCTGAGGTGAAAGTGGGCTTCATGGACAATTTCCTCGCCCGCATGATGAACCTCGGCAACACCAACACAAGAGGTTTTGCAGGCAATTTTTACGCTGACCTCTACAACCACGACATTGAGGCAGCCATGAAATCGATGCAGGCTTTCTTCGCTTCAATTCCGTATTTGGAGTTCGGCGAAAAGGCATTAGACGACATCACCAAATACGAGGCCTATTACGAGGTGCTGACATACGTCGTTTTTTCCATTTTCAACTGTCGCACTTTTACGCAAGTGAAAGTGGCAAGAGGCCGCACGGATGTGGTTGTTTTCATGCGTGATGCGGTTTATGTGATGGAACTGAAGATGCGCGGCACGGCGGATGAGGCTTTGGCGCAAATCGACAGCAAGGATTACGCGATTCCCTACCAAGCCGATGGGAAACCTATTATTAAAATAGGTATCGCGTTCTCACAAGAAACCAAGACGGTTTCCGATTGGAAAATCGTAAAGGACTGATTTTTATTAAAATATTGCAAAAAACCCCGCCACATTGGTTTTGCGGCAGGGAAAAATGCAATACTTGACTCTATTCTTATTCCTTCACCACCTTATCCGAAAACACCTTGCCGTTCTCCAACATGACGCGCATCGTATAAGTGCCTGCGGGCAGGCCAGCCATATTGAGGCTTTCCAGATTCTTGCTTTGTGTTTGCGCCAAGCGGCCTTGCAGGTCGTAGAGTTCGATTTGCTTGGGCTGCACATCGGGCGAGTATTGCAGGTGGAGTTCGTTTTGGGTGGGATTGGGGTAGAACATGTAGGGGCGGATGAAGGCTTCGGCCTCGGGAGTGCCGATGGTGCCGTCGTCGCGGACGATGACATAGAAAACCTCTGGGCAATCAATGTTGTTTCCCACAATCACCACACTATTGTCGTCAAGGATGGTCATAATGCCCCTCTCCCTGCCATAGCCAGTAGGCTCAAGGCAATACCGCTGCCAGATGATGTTCAAGTCTTGGTCCATCTTCACAACGGAGACCCGTCCGAAATACTTATTGTCATAAAGGAAAGGAGAATTGGTGATGTAGGCAAAATAGACATTCCCGTCATGGCTTTTCTCTAAACCTATGGGCATGTTGCCGTGAGTGCCTTCCAATAGCGGCTCGGAGAGGAACTTTACAACCTTCTTCACGTTTGAATCCTTGTCGAACTTGATGACGACAGCACCTTTGTCATTTTGATTTTGAGGCATGGCCTCATACCCTGCGGCAAGCAGAAAATCATCCTCGTCAAGTCCAAGAATCTGTTCTTTCCATGCGAAATGCAATGTTATATGTTGGTAGCCAGGAATAATGATAGTATTATCAATCCAATAAGTTTCAACAATGTTAAACACGGAATCCAACACAAAACAATTGAGTCCCACCAAGGATGGGTTCTCATAGTGCTTGCTCCAACAACAATATTGCAGGGGGCTTTCGCGGAAGACCTTCGGCCCATAGTACATTCTTCCAATATCCATAGGCATAAGTTGGCTGTCAAACGATTTCTGCTGTTTTACGGTTCCATCAATACCAACCGTCATAAAACTGGTGTTATCCAATCTGTCATAATAACTGATGACAAGGTCGCCATCAGGATTGACCAGTAATCCAGGTACAAAACCAGTAAGATAGTCGTCCGACAAAGGCACGGTAATCTCGTTGGGGAAGTCGAAGTTGAGGCTGTCATCGAAATGGCATATCTTCAAAGAACCATATCCTTTTGTGTCGTGGTTCCCCATTTTTGCGCAGATGTTGCCTTCTCCATGTGGATTTCTAGCGAACAAGTGCCACGGCAAGTATTCGTAATCGTCCAACATGATGGAATCGGTAATCTCCATGCCTTCTCTGGAAACCTTGTGCAACAGGAAACCTGTCGGAATCACAGTATTGCCATCGAAATCCGCAAGAGCGATGCCGCCAAGGATGTTGCCGTCTCGCAATTCCATAATGTTCTGCGGTTGTCCGGAATAAGCGTTTATTCCATGGTGTGGGATGGAGTCGCAGGTTTGGGCTCTTGCCAATAATGTAATGACTATGATTATTTGTGTTAATAATGCTTTTTTCATAACATCATAAGAAAAAGTTCGGATGGTTTGAGTCTTCTCACCATCCGAACGAAGCTTTTTGTCAGTAATTGATTTGGTTTTGTGCTACATTACATTTCCCATATATCACTTTCAAATTGTGATAAAATGAACAATAGTATTGTTGATTGAAAACTTGTTCATCATGAGTAACTACCCATTGGACAGGATACTCGTTATCGCCATTGGGATGTTCAACTATATACTGGTATCCCAAGCCAAGATAAGAATCAAAGTAATAACACATTTCGCTTTTAGGTATGTTGTATTCTGGATTGCCCGGTACTGCAAAAAGCCTTGAATTCCATGAATTCGGTGAGCCAAAAGGATCAGTATAATGTTGCGGGCAGAAAATGAAATCAGCATACCTAGTAAATATATAATATCTTCTATTTTGATTCAAATAAGGAGTGGGATAAACCCAATCATAGCTCTCGTAGCAGTTGAGTGCTCGTTGTAGTTCTGTTTCACCCAAAGCATTCCATTTGTAATTTACATTATCAGAAAAATAAACATCACAGATGGAATCGGCATAATCCAAATCGGGGAAGTGCCATAGCGTGTCTTCCATATACCTTGACATAGAATTGTAAGTAACAAAGAGTGAAATAGTAACAGTTCCGTTTTCTGAAATCTTTGCTCCAATGAAACGGAAATGCTTGTTTTCAAGCATAAGGCTTTGGTAAAACTTGTCAATGTCGATGCTGATATTCTCATAAGTAACAGCAAGGTCACACAAAAGGACAGAACCATCTGTGACGGTCACAGTACTATAGAGCGAATCCAAAAGAATGTCGTCAAAGTCCGTTTTAGCATTACCGAAGTCGTAGTTGGCCACACTGGAAAGGTGCCAAGCGGCTTCCTCCAAAGATAGCGTTTCGTTCTCGTCTCTTGTGACATTCTGCATCTTGTGCTTGAAATCTTTCAGGTATGCGTTCATGTCGTCAACCTGAGGCGGACTGAATGCCTTGACGGATTGAGGCGTGTTGCTCGACAATACATTCTGGGTTTCTTTCTTGCAAGAAACCACGGCAACCGATGTTGCCGCAACCACTAACAAAGTGGCGATGAAAAATCTTTTCGTTTTCATGATGATTAAATTTTAATTTGTTGATAATTAAATGAATGGCTCTAGTAGTATAAATGACTGATATTCTAATAATACATAGAATGCTGTTTTTCAACTTCTTTGTATATACACGTTGTAAAAAAGAAGGGCAAAAACTACAAAAATTAGCCAATTTGAAAAACAATTCTCAAGAAACAGCACAAAAATCAGTCAATTATCAAACTATAGCCAAATGAATTAGGTTTAGTTTCGCTCAAAATCGCCTTCGGCGTAACCGTTGGCATTATTGACCACTACGGAATAGGTGCCGCTAAATGTGCCAGAAACGGGAATAATCATCGTTTGTTGCATAGATGTATCCATCACATTGTTATAGATGAGACCACCCATAGCATTGTAAATCAGAATATTCACATTTCCGAAACTCTGATTGAAATGAATGTAGATAGAGTTGTCGTTGGCTCCCGCAATAATGGGTCTGGGGCCATTCCCCATCATTAAATCACCCATCAAAATAATCTCTTCATATCCAGTAGGTAGGTTGTCCATCTCATTAATATTATAACGGATAGGAACCGTTTCAGGGGTCATGACTTGTACTTCCCATGAGCAAAAGCGAAAGGCACAAATGCCGAAAAGAACAATCTGTTTGAATTTCATTTTGTTACTGTTTTTAGGTTAGACAATAATTAACCGACAAATGTCGTGAAACGTTTCAGGGACAAAAGTAGCTCAAGAAAAATAGCATCCAAACGTCATCCAAACTATTGCAACAAAAACAAAATACAAAACAATGAAAATCAGCTTCCTAAAAAGCAAGCCATCCAAACATTTGTGTTAGAAATCCAAAATTCTGATGCTGTTTTCCCCTGATTTGGGGCCGAAAAAGAGGCGCTTCTTCACTCGTTTTCCATCATTTTCCTCACTTTTCCGCGCACTTTGTCAAGCACACTCGTGCTGATGCCGAGAAGCGCGGCTTCCTCCACTCTCGGAAGCCTGAAACGGGAAAGCAGATAAACCTTACATTCAAGGTCTGTGGCTTGGGGATACTTTGCCTTAAAAGTAGCTTGCAAATCCGGATACATCGTGTCGAACAATTCCATTATGGCTTCCAAATGACTCTTGCCGCCAAAAAGTTCCTTCTCCAATTCACGGAGAGTGCTTTTGTCGCCTTGGTTTTGCAGATAATAGTCCATTTTTTGCAGGGTACGGAATTTGTCCGACAGCAAGTCTGACATTTTCTGTGACTTGTCCGAATCCGTGTTGCTATATTCCACATAACGGCGTTTCAGTTCCTCGTTCTGCTGCATGAAGTGGAACAGATTGGCATTGGTTTCAGCCTCTCTTTTGTTTCTTTGTGAGGAATGGTACAGAAACAGCGACACGACACTAAGCAACAACACAACACCCAAGGCAATAATGCGTTGCGTCCGCGCAAGTTTCTGGTTCATCGTGTTTTGTAGGGTTTCATAATCATACTGCTGCTGGATGCGATAAACGTTTTGTTCCTGCCTCTTTAGCATCAATTCATACAAGAATTTTCCATGCAATTCTTTCCAAGCCAATGCTTTAGTTTGGTCATTCTGTTTCTCAGCAACACGAAAAAGAAAATCATAAGCAGACACCTTCGTTTCCGTTTTTATTCGGCTTGTAGGCAAAACATCTTCAATATGTTGGTAGTACAAGATAACAGAATCCATTATGTCTGCTACCAAATATGTTTTTCCCAAATTGAGATAAAGCATAAACCGTTCTGTATCATTAAGATACATACTCACTGCTACTTGTTTGAGATAACCAATTGCCGTATCGTATCTTCCTAATCGGCGATATAAAACAGCATAATTGTTCAAGGCTTTGTGCTTCACTTTGTCCGAATTACCTATTTGGGAATAATGAATAC
Source organism: uncultured Bacteroidia bacterium (assembly GCA_902769815.1). GTDB lineage: Bacteria > Bacteroidota > Bacteroidia > Bacteroidales > F082 > Limimorpha. The sequence goes on from CACXQO010000090.1 coordinate 5,605, forward strand.
TTTGCTGTAAGCAAAACTCTGAACTGTCATTTTGGTTAAGAAGCATATAAACAATAGCTTTGCCGTTTTCTATTGTTGCTTGTTCGACGTATCGTTGTCCAATGTAATTACTTGAGGTTTTGAATGATAGCAGAGCCTCTTGTTTTCTGCCTTCTTCATAAAGCATTTTCCCCATCCTATACTCCGCCTGCGCCACCGTAAGGCTATCTTTCACAATAGTGCCATACCGCTCCGCCTCCTTAAACGATTGCATGGCGGCTGTTTTGTCGCTATAATGCTGCTGCACAAAACCGCTGTAGAGCGCGGCATGGGCGGCTTTGTCGTATTTCTTTTTCTTGGCGTAAAAGGCGGCGGCACGCTCAAGGTCGGGGCTGGTGGTGAAGAAGGGCTTGTCGTCGAAGAAATCGTCGTCCATCACGGGCGAGATTTCGTTTCCACGGTCGCCAAACAGGGCTTCGGCCTGCAAGAGGGCCATGTCCATGCGCTGCCGCTCGTTGAAATAGACGGGCATGTGCAAAACGCTGTCAATCAGGCTCGCGGTGCTGTCGGGCAGGGTGTCAAACAGTTGTTCGGCTTGGCGTACCATGCGCCTCGCCTCGCGTTGCGGGCTGTTGCAAGCGACAAGGGCCAGCAAGAATAATCCTATGGCAAAAGCCTTTGCTTTCATGCTTGCAAAAATAAACAAAAAACCCCGCCACATTGGTTTTGCGGCGGGGAAAAATGCAATACTTATGAAAAAATACAAAACTATTATTCTTCTTCCTTCTGGCTCTCTTCGTACTCCTTGAGCAGGCGGTTCTGCACGTCGGTGGGCACTTGCTGGTACTCGGCATACTTCATCGTGAAGGTGCCACGGCCAGAGGTCAGCGAACTCAGCGTGGTCGAATAACGGTCCATTTCGGCCAACGGCACCTTGGCGTGGATGGTCTGGTAGTTGTGGTCGCTATCCATACCCATCACGATGGCGCGGCGGCCTTGCAGGTCGGTCATAACGGCACCCATCAGGTCGGCGGGCATACGCACGTCAAGGTCGTAGATGGGTTCCATGATCTTCGGGCCAGCGTTCTTGAAGGCTGCGCTGAAGGCCATACGACCGGCAATCTTAAAGGCCATTTCGTTGGAGTCGACTGGGTGCATCTTACCATCGTAGATGTAGCAGATGATGTCGCGGGCGTAGGAACCCGTCAGAGGACCTTGTTCGAGGCGCTCGTTCACACCCTTCAGGATGGCGGGCATGAAGCGGGCATCGATGGCACCACCCACCACGCAGTTGGCGAAGATGAGTTTGCCGCCCCAAGGCAGTTCATACTCTTGCTTGTCGCGCACTTGCAGTTCGCTCGGGTCGGTGTAGCCCTCGAAGTAAGGAGCCAATTGCATGTGAACCTCGCCGAACTGACCGCTACCGCCAGACTGCTTCTTGTGACGATAACTGGCGCTTGCGCTCTTGGTGATGGTTTCGCGATACGGAATCTTCGGAGCAGCCGTTTCGATGGCAATCTTATAAACGTTGTCGAAGTACCATTTCAGGGTGTTGAAGTGGTATTCGCCCTGGCATTGCAGGATGTTTTGGCGCAGTTCGCGCGACATGCCGCTGATGACGGTCGGGTCGGTCTTGTGCATATCGTTGAGGATGCTACCAAGTTTTTCGTCTTCCTGCGAGTTGACGGCCTTGACTGCAATCGAGAAAATCGGGGTCGGGAACGGGATTTCGGGGAAGATGGCTTCGCCAGCCTTGGCATCGACCAACGAATCACCAATGCGGCCATCCTTCAGTTTGATGGTGCAGATGATGTCGCCGGCGTTCACTTTCTCGACTTCCTCGCGGTTCTTGCCACGGAAAACCAACAATTGCGACAGACGCTCCTTGTTGCCCGTGCGCGGGTTGACCAAGTCTTGGCTCTTCACGACGGTGCCGCCGTAAACGCGCATCCATGCCACGTCGCCGAGGTTTTGTTCGGTCGTCACCTTGAAGATGAACAGGGCGGTCGGGTCGTCGTTGCTGTTGTGGAATTCTTGTCCGTTGTTGGCTTTGATAGCCGGCATGTCGGCAGGCGACGGGCAGGCGTTGATGAGGAAATCCATCAAACGGGTGACGCCCACGCCGCGCTTGGCAGCGCCGCAAATGACGGGGAACATCTCACGGTTAACGATACCGAGGTGGATACCACGTTCCATGTCCTCTTCGCTCAGGGTCATTTCCTCGAAGAACTTCTCCATCAGGGCCTCTTCGCCTTCGGCGGCATGCTCAATGAGGCTGTTGTGCATCTCTTCGGCCTTGGCCATTTCAGCGGCGGGAATGTCCTGAATTTCAGGGGCTCCGTTGCCGTTCTTGAAGACCAACATCTTCATCATAATCAAGTCGATGACGGCGTTGAAGTCTTCACCGGCGTTGACGGGATATTGAATCGGCGTAACCTTGTCGCCGAAATACTCTTTCAGTTCACGGATGGTGTTGTCGAAGTTGGCGTTGCTGTGGTCGAGTTGGTTCATGAAGAACACAACCGGCTTGTTCGTGTTGGCGGCATGACGCCAAGCGTTTTCGGTAGTGGCTTCAACACCCGACTGGGCATTGACGGTGCAAACGGCCATGTCGGCTGCATAGAGGCACGAA
>CACXQO010000091.1 GCA_902769815.1 uncultured Bacteroidia bacterium
GTTTCCCAATGGAAATTGTAATTCTGATAGCGTTTCATCAATCACCTATTAAAAGAAAAAGTTATGAGGTAAATGTACTTTATCTGAAAAAATGTTTGAGATAAAGTACAAAAAGTTCGCACTTTTTTTGTTTTTGGTATGGATTTTTCAATACCTTTGCATCGTGATAAAAAGCATTTGGCATGAAAACTTCCAAGATAATAGCCCGTGAGGCGGAAATGGCGGAATTGAAACGGTGTTACGAAAGCAACCGCTCGGAGTTCGTGATTGTGTATGGCCGAAGACGTGTGGGCAAGACTTTCCTTGTGGATACGTTTTTTGACAAGAAGTATGATTTTACATACGTTGGTGGACACAAGTTGTCGAAGGTCAAGCAACTTCGTGGATTTGCGAAGGCTTTGAAAAAAGCGGCGGGACTCAAACTCCAGCCCAAATTCTCTTCTTGGGAAGACGCCTTCGATGCGTTGGAGGAATATATTGAATCCCTCCCCGATGAGAAACGAAAAGTGATCTTTATAGATGAGATGCCGTGGATTGACACGCCTCAGTCGGAGTTTGTGGAAGCATTGGAGTCGTTTTGGAATGGTTGGGGCGCACGCAGAAAGGATGTCATGTTTGTTGCCAGCGGCTCTGCTTCTTCTTGGATGATGGATAAATTGGTGGATAATCCGGGAGGCCTTCATGCGAGAATCACCAACAACATCTATATTCGTCCTTTTACGTTGAAGGAAACAGAGGAATATCTGTTCAGTCGAGGCATCAGGTGGAGTAGGTATCAGATTCTTCAGTTGTATATGGTAATTGGCGGTATTCCTTTCTATTTGAGTCTGTTGGATTCAGGGCAAACGCTCATTGGAAATATCGACCGCCTGTTTTTCCGTAAGAATTCGGAACTTCGAACCGAGTTTGATGAACTGTATAACGCCGTTTTCAATAAAGCCGACAAATACCTTGAGATAGTGTCTCTTTTGAACGAAAACCACGATGGGATGACCTATACAGAACTTCAGGAATCCAGTTCGCTTGAAGGTGACCGATTGACTATCGTGTTAAGAAATTTGGAGCGTTGCGATTTTATCGTTTCGTATCAGCAGTACGGTAACAAGTCGAGGGGAACGCTTTACAGACTGGTAGATTTCTACACCCTTTTCTACTACAAATTCATTGATGCTTTGGATAGCAAGGATGAGCAATGGTGGACACATAATTACAATTCCCATTCCGTGGAGTCATGGCAAGGATATGCTTTTGAATTGGTCTGCCTTACACACTTGCCGCAAATCTTACACACTTGCCGCAAATCAGGAAAAGCCTTGGGATTTCCGGTATCTCCACATCGGCTTCTTCGTGGCGTTATACTCCGCCCAAGAACGAGAAAGGAAAAAGGGCACAGATAGACCTTGTCATCGAAAGAGGCGACCGAACCATCAACCTTTGCGAAATGAAGTTTTGCGTAGGCTCTTATACTATCAAGAAAAACTATGCAACAGAGATTCGTAGCAGGATGCAACTATTCAGGGACAAAGAAAAGACGACTTATGCATTGAATTGCACTTTTGTCACCACTTTCGGTGTAGCAGAAGGCATTAACAAAGATGTAGTGGACTCGGAAGTGACTGCGGAGGATTTGTTCAGTTGAGTGCCTTCGCCCCAAGTTCCCGAATAATCCCAACAGCAAACGGCAGCGAAGTCAAGAAGGTGCAAAGGTCGGCGACGGCTTGGGCGGCTTCGAGGCCTGTCATGCCAAACAGCCACGGCATGATGAAGACCGCGGGCAGAAAATACAAGCCTTGCCGGCACATGGAAAGCAAAGTGGCCTGCCATGTGTAGCCGATGTTTTGGAACAGCATGTTGGTCATGGTGCAAAGACCCATCAAAGGGAAGGCGATGCACTGCCAGCGCAAGGCCTGACTGCCCACGCAGATGAGCTCGGGGTCTTCGCCACGGAACCATGAGATGATGTCAGGAGCGAAGATATAGACTACGGTTGCTAAGACAATCAGAAATGCCGTGGAAAGCGTGATGCAAAACATATAGCTCTCCTTGACACGCGCATAGAGTTTGGCGCCGTAGTTATAGCCGCACACGGGCTGGAAGCCTTGCCCGAACCCGATGACGATGGCGAAGCAGAACATAGTGATGCGCGACACGATAGTGAAAGCCGCCACAGTGGAGGCTTCGTTACCCGGAAGAGCATAATGCACCGCCATGCGGTTGAGGCTGATGGTGGCCACCACCGAAAGGGCTTGTCGCGCCAAGGAAGGCAAGCCGCCCCGCGTGATTTCCTTGTAATAGAATATGGTGGGGGTGAAATTTTTGAATTTGATATGCACATTGCCAGGTCGCGAAGTGCCCCAAAGCAAGACGCACCAACCAAAACATTGGCTTACCGCCGTGGCCAACGATGCTCCACTGACACCCAAATCAAGCACAAAGATGAAAATCGGGTCAAGGATGATGTTGAGGATGGCACCCGAGGCGATGCCAATCATGCCGAAACGGGCATTGCCTTGCAGTCGCAGTTGGTTGTTGAGGGTCAGCGACGACATCATGAAAGGCGTGGCCATCAGAATGAAACGGAGGTAGTCGTTGGCGTAGGGCAAGATGCCGTCGGTGGCACCCATCGCTCTTGACAAAGGCGAAATGAACACAAGGCAAACCGCACCTGCCAAAGTGCCGATAATCAACGGGGTGAAAAAGCCCGTGGCCGCCATTTTGCCCGCGTTTTCGCCATGTTTGGCTCCCAAGGCCCGCGAAATATAGTTGCCCGAGCCATGCCCAAAAAAGAAGCCGCAAGCGTTGATGAAAGCCATATAAGCGAAGGAGACACCCACACCCGCCACTGCCTCCGTGCTCAAATGACCCACGAAGAACGAGTCCACCATATTATAGATGGTGGTCACGAGCATACTGATGATGGTTGGCACGGCCATCTTGAGAATCAGCCGCTTGACGGGCTGCTCGGTCATCATCCGATAACGCTCGTTGAGTTTCCTTTCGTCGTTGATGTTGGACATGGTTGGCAAAATCGGGCGCAAAGATAGCCATTCTTCGTGTCACTTTGTCACCCCAACTGACAAAACCCTGCCATTTTCCACTTTGGCACGAAATGTGACTAATGCCCGCCGTCGTCTTTTTGACGCGCTTTGCGTCACTGCGAGGTACGAAGCAGTCCAGACGAGCGGTATCAACCTTAGATTGCTTCGTCGTTCCTCCTTGCAAATGACGCGAATCGACAACAGTTAAACGATTAAACAATCAACAATTAAACATCAAATAAAATGGCAAAATTAGCAATCAAACCTTTGGCTGACCGCGTGGTCATTGAGCCAGCAGAAGCCGAACAGAAAACAGCAAGCGGTATCATCATCCCCGACACCGCCAAAGAGAAACCCCAACAAGGCATCGTCGTCGCCGTTGGTCCCGGCACGAAAGACAACCAAATGACCCTGAAAGAGGGTGACAAAGTCATCTACGGCAAATACGCCGGCACCGAGTTCCATCTCGACGGCAAAGATTATATGATTATGCGTGAAAACGATGTAATCGCAATCATCTAATCTTAAATTTTTGAATTTTAAATCTTTAAATTTGAAATCTTAAATCCGAAAATATCATGGCAAAAGACATTCTTTTCAATATCGAATCGCGCGACGGCCTGAAGAAAGGCGTCGATGCATTGTCAAACGCAGTGAAGGTGACTCTCGGCCCCAAAGGTCGTAATGTGGTCATCGAAAAGTCGTATGGCGCTCCCCAGATCACCAAGGACGGTGTGACGGTCGCCAAGGAAATCGAACTCCTCGACCCCGTTGAGAATATGGGTGCCCAGTTGGTGAAGGAAGTCGCTTCCAAGACCAACGACCTCGCCGGTGATGGTACCACCACCGCTACCGTGTTGGCCCAGAGCATCGTGGCCACGGGTCTGAAAAACGTCACCGCTGGTGCCAACCCGCTCGACCTGAAGCGCGGTATCGACAAGGCTGTTGCCGCTGTGGTGGCCTCGCTGAAGAAGATGTCGGTGAAGGTCGATGGCGACAATGAGAAGATCAAGCAAGTGGCTACCATCTCGGCCAACAACGACAGCGAAATCGGCGGCCTTATCGCCGAGGCTATGGGCAAGGTGAAACAAGAAGGCGTTATCACCGTTGAGGACGCCAAGGGCATCAACACCTATGTCGATGTCGTCGAAGGTATGCAGTTCGACCGTGGCTACATTTCGCCTTACTTCGTCACCAACACCGAGAAGATGGAAGCCGTCTATGAGAATCCTTACATCCTCATTTACGACAAGAAGATTTCCGTGATGAAGGACTTGCTGCCCGTGCTCGAAAAGACTTTGCAAACCGGTCGCGCCCTCATCATCATCGCTGAGGACATCGACGGCGAAGCCTTGGCTACCTTGGTCGTCAACCGTCTGCGTGGCTCGCTGAAAGTCGCTGCCGTCAAGGCTCCTGGCTTCGGTGATCGTAGAAAAGAAATGCTGGAAGACATCGCCATCCTGACTGGTGGCACTGTCATCAGCGAAGAGAAGGGCTACAAACTTGAAGATGCCACCCTGCAAATGCTGGGTCAGGCCGACAAGGTCAGCATCAACAAGGACAACACCACCATCGTGAACGGTCACGGCGCCAAGAAGGACATCGAAGGCCGCACCGCCCAAATCAAAGCCCAAATCAAGACCACCACGAGCGACTACGACCGCGAGAAACTGCAAGAGCGTTTGGCCAAGTTGGCCGGTGGCGTGGCAGTCATCTATGTGGGTGCCGCCTCTGAGGTCGAGATGAAGGAAAAGAAAGACCGTGTCGAGGACGCTCTGAACGCCACCCGCGCTGCTATCGAAGAGGGTATCATCCCTGGCGGCGGTGTCGGTTTCATCCGCGCCATCAAGGCCATCGAGAAGATGAAGGGCGAAAACGAGGACGAGACCACGGGTATCGCCATCATCAAGCGCGCTCTGGAAGAGCCGCTGCGCCAGATTGTTGAAAACGCCGGCTTGGAAGGCTCGGTCGTTGTGAACAAGGTGATGGAAGGCAAGAACGACTTCGGCTTCAACGCCCGCACCGAGGTGTATGAGAACCTGCTCACCACTGGTGTCATCGACCCCGTGAAGGTGTCGAGAGTCGCCTTGGAGAACGCTGCTTCCATCGCTGGTATGCTGCTGACCACCGAGTGCGTCATCAGCAACCACAAGGAGCCTACGCCTCCCACACCTCCGATGCCGATGGGCGGCGGAATGGACGGGATGATGTAATTTTGAATGCGGAATTATGATTGTGGAATGGCTTCGCGCGTATGACTCGCTTCGCGTCATTGCGAGGAGGTACGACGAAGCAATCCAGACAATAAGCATCCAGATTAATGGAAACGAGCAAAAGGCTGACTGCGTGAGCGGTCGGCCTTTTTTGTGGCATTTCCCAATACTATTTCTGTTTTTGCACTTGCTATTTGAACCTGCGGTGCGGTGTTTTTCAGGTATAATAATCTTGTATTAGGAAAAAATGTGTAGTTTTGCAGGGTGAATAGTTAAACAGAGAGAAAATGTTGCAACTTAATACAATGAACGAGGCTCAGATGATGATTTTGGAGTCGTTTGCAGGTGCTACTGACGAGCAAGAATTGTACGATTTAATGGATGTCATCAGGGACTTTTATGCCCGTAGGTTGGAGGCCGAGATGAATCAACTTTGGGACAATGGGACACTCAACCAAGAAGCCCTTGATCAGTTGAAGAACGAACATCTTCGTACACCCTATATTAATTGAACATTATGGTGGGGCCTCGTGTAGTCATTGACACCAACTGCTTGTTGCAGATGTTGGGAGCAAGAAGTCCGTACCATTTCTTGTTTGAGGTTTTCATACATTATGGCTATACAATGTGCATTTCGACCGAGGTGCTTCTTGAATATGAGGAAATTTTGTGACCGACGACAACCATTTTCAAGATGCAGCCAATTCGTGGTTTCCTACTTTCAATGTGATTTCACTCGATGATTTTGCAAAGATGATGGAACAACTATACCAAAAACAACCATAATAAGGGATTAGATTTGGTTTTTTGGTATGAGGAAATTACAAATAATATGGACAAGCCCAAAAACCATTTTTCTATAAATATTTGAATTTCAATATATTGAAAATTTCAAAACGGGCACAACACAGAAAAACACTTTGAAATGAAAGCGACAAGACTTTTCACCCTGCTTGCGCTCCTGCTGATGGCGGGAGGGGTGACGATGCAAGCGCAAGAGTATGAATCCTATTTTGGAACAGATTCCACTCGATTGAATGTGCTCCAATATTGTATTGACTGGGTCACCACTGGCTATATGGAAATCAATACTGCCGACACGGTCCACGTCAACGGACACGATTATCTTCATGCTACCCCCAGAGGATTCTTTTTTGAAAATGCAGAGTTATATTTCCGCGAAGAAACCTCGACGGGAAGACTATATCGCTATTTCCCCATGATTGACGAGGAAGAAGTGTTGCTTTGCGACATGACATTGACAGTAGGCGACACTTTCTATCATATTGACAGTTGGGGGATGGCGCATCCGTCTGTCGTAGAAAGCGTGTCTTTCGAAAACGGAAGGAAAGTGATACGTTTTGCTCTTCCTTATCTTCCGTGGCATGATGCTTTGACTTTCCGTGAGGGCATTTTCCCGAACAATTTCCCTATAGGATATTTGGATTACTATGATTGTGAGAATAATTTGCTGTGCGAATACAAAGATGGTGAGCAGGTCTTTGAGAACCCAGAATACAACACTTGCTATATTGATGAAACATCGGTTCAAGAGCAAGACCTTCAGCACGTTTCGCTATACCCCAATCCTGCCAAAGGGAAAGTTATAATTGAAGGCATCCAGCCAGCCGAAGTGCAGCTCTACAACGCCTTCGGGCAGTTGGTGAAGACTGTGCGGGGGACGAATGAGGTTGATTTGAGCGGTTTGGTGGAAGGGGTTTATCTGTTGCGCATTACGGATGCGGAAGGTAAAGTTTACACGAACAAAATCACGATTAGATGAAATACTTGAAGATTTACCCCCTGCTTGCGCTCCTGCTGATGGCGGGAGGGGTTAATTTGAAGGCGCAGAACGAATCCTACTTCACCTATGAAGACCCCAATTTCAGATTCTCTGAGGGAGGACCTTGCCTTGAGGTGGGCAACAATGATAGCGAAAACCACTTCTTCCTTGCCTCGGCATTCGATTTTTCGTTTGATTGGTTCACTTACGAACAAGAGCACAACACTCCAGCAAGAATTCTCAAATTGTCGCCCAAAATGGAGTTGCTTGGCGAGATGGTCATTGGAGAGGAAGGCCGCCGCTCCACCGTCACGGGCATCCATCACGACCCCGAGCACGAAGACCTCTTTCTTGTTGTAGGAAAAATCCACGACAACGACTTGCATTATGACAAACCTTTCTTGGTTAGGTTCGATGCCGATTTGAATATCGTGTGGCAAAAAGAAGTGGAGTTGCCTCATAATTGCTGCAAGTTTTTCTTCAAGCAAAAATCGTTCATGGATAGCCAAAACGACATTGTTTACATGACCGAATTTTACGATTCCAGCAATCCGCTGACCCATCCTTATTTGTACTTGCGGCTCTCCTCTGAGGGTGATGTGATGGCCATAGACACAACAATACAGACATCTTTGTTTAATACAGGAGGAATCTTTGAATACCAAGATGGCTCTGGCGATTACGGTGTGTGTTATTCTTGGGAAGCGATTATTCAACGACTCAACCGTAATTTTGAACCTGTTGGGCAACGAAACATTCCATTAAACATTCATTTTGAGAATGCTGATGAGATACTTTTTATGAGCCGCTACGACCAATCCACCGTGTTGTCGATGCCTGATAGTAGTCTTTTCATTGCTGTTGAAGGATTGGGGTGGACCTATCCAGAGCATGTTCCAGATGCTGCCGTATTGATGAAACTTAGCCCTTCCGACACATTACTACACATCTATGTTGATGACTTTGACGGACTTCTTCTCTCAGACTGCTACGATGATTATACGGAGATAGTGCCGGAAATAAAAGGTGTGGACAGATTGGGAGATTACTTGTTCTATTGCTATTGCATATTGGACTATGACCTAGAAACAGGCGAGGTTGGGAACTCCACTTTCTGCGTCACAAAACTGACCACAGGGTTAGATGTGGTTTGGCAACGGGTCTATGATTTCAACAACAGAATCATGCCGCGTTATGTGATGGCCACGAAAGACGGCGGTTGCCTTGTGACTGGAGAAATTGGAACAGGACTTAATGGTGAGGAAGGGATGATGATGTTTGCCGTGAAGATTAATTCGGAAGGTTATTTGGATGTTCCTGAAATGGGAAGCATGAAGCAGTCGGTTGGTTGTTATCCCAATCCTGCCAATGGGGTTGTTTGCATTGAAGGTGTTGTTGCTGATGAGGTACAGGTTTACAACGCCTTTGGGCAGTTAGTGAAAACCGTACAATGCAGCAATGAAATCAATATGAGCGGATTGGCGGAAGGGGTTTATCTGTTGCGCATTACGGATGCGGAAGGAAAAAGTCATACGGCGCGGTTAGTGGTGAAAGAATAGGGATTTCTTTTCCTTTGTTTTTCAATTACTTACAACTTTCATTTTCCTTTTTTGTGGCATTTCATTTTCCTTTTTTGCGGCAAATTGAATCAGATAAAAATCAGAATAGCATAACAATCTGATTATCAATAAAAACAAACATGGTTTTGGCGCAATCTCACATTTTTAGTCAGATTGCGCCAAAAATTTGTGCAGTTTTCTGGCGCAATCTCGGTTTTTGCCCTAACTCTTTTTTCCACCCATCCCGCAATTTTTTCTACTTTTGCAAGTTATTAATACCTTATAAAACTGCAAAATGACGGAAACAAAAGATAAAAAACCGAGGAAATTCAGCCTTCGGAACGTTTCGTTGAAGAAACTCAACCATAAGTACGATTTTCTCATGTCGCACGACGAGAGCGGTCGGCCCATGCTCAATTTCAGGTTGAACCTCCTCAACTTGATTTTGGTCATCATTGGTTTGGCACTGCTGCTCATCATCATCACTACATTTATCATCGCCTTCACGCCCTTGCGCGAATACATCCCGGGCTACACCGACACCAACCTCAACCGCGAGGTCTATCTGCTCAACTTGCGTGCCGACTCGCTCAGCCGCGAAATGCACAAGAAAGACATCTATTTCGAAAACCTCCAGAAAATCGTTGAAGGTTACGACTTTGCCGCCGACAGTGCCTTGGCCTCGATTAATATCTATGAACCGCTGCCCAAGGGCGTTACCGACACGATTACGCTGAAGAAGTCAATGCAAGACAGTCTGCTAAGAGCGGAATACGAAGCCCAAAACCAATACAACCTCTTCGGCGACGATTATCTGCCGCCCACCAAGCCGAGTACGCTGGTGAAGAATTTCTACGTTCCGCTCACAGGGACGGTCATCAGTACGTTCAATGCCGACATGGGGCATTACGGTGTCGACATTGCCTCCGAAGGCGACCAAATCATTAATGCCACCCTTGATGGCACGGTGGTGTTCGCCACATGGAGCATCAACAATGGCTATTGCATTGGGATTCAGCATGAAGACAGTTATTTCTCGGTCTACAAGCACAATGCAACTCTGCTGAAAAAGGAAGGCGAATACGTGAAGGCGGGCGAGGCTATCGCCATTTTGGGCGAGTCGGGCGAGACTTCGCAGGCCGAACACCTTCATTTCGAGCTGTGGCGCAACGGCATCGCACTCAATCCCGCAGAATATATGACCATTAATAATCCCACCGATAACTAAAAATCACTATCTTTGCACGCTTTTTCATTCAAAAAAACTGGAATATGACTGTATTAATAAAGGTATTGCAATTCTTTCTTTCGCTTTCCATCCTGATTTTCATCCACGAATTGGGCCATTTCCTTGCTGCCAAGGCTTTCAAGACCCGCGTCGAGAAGTTCTACCTCTTCTTCGATTGGGGCTTTTCGCTTTTCCGCTGCAAGAAGGTGAACGGCAAGTGGCGCTTCAAGTTTTTCTCGCCGAATGTGCCTGAGAAGTACACGACCACTGAGTATCGTGACGCCGCCGGAAAGAAACAGAAAAACTACGAACCCATCGACCTGAACACCCTGCCCGAGGACGACTGGCGCCGCAGCGACAGCACGGAATACGGCATTGGGTGGTTCCCTCTCGGTGGCTACAACAAGATTGCCGGCATGATTGACGAGTCGATGGACAAGTCGGCGATGCAGCAGCCCCCGCAGCCGTGGGAGTTCCGCTCGAAGCCCGCTTGGCAACGCTTCATTATCATGGTGGCGGGCGTGTTTATGAATGTGGTGCTGGCTTTCGTCATTTACATCGGCCTGCTGGCCAACGAGGGCGAGCAATATCTGCCCACCGCCGAGGTCAACAAATACGGCATCAGCGTCGACAGTTTGGCATACGAGTTCGGCCTTCGCGATGGCGACAAGATTTTGGCCGTCGATGGTCAATATATCGAGAAGTTCACCGACATTCCCATGCAAATCATCCTCGAAAAGGCCAAGACCATCGAGGTGGAACGCAATGGAAGGGACACTACGATAGTGCTGCCCGAAGATGCCTTGACGAAACTCCTCGGCAAGCAAGACGCCAACTTCATCACCTACCGCTTCCCCTTCGTCGTCGAAAAGGTGATGGAAAATTCAGCAGCCGAGGCGGGCGGATTGCAGGCAGGCGATGTCATCATCGGCATTAATGACATTGAAACTCCGTATTATCAAGACTTTGTGAAAAACGTCAAGCAGTTCAGGAACCAAGACATTCAGGTGGTGGTGCTGCGCAAGACTGACACTTTGGCATTGGCCATGCACCTTCCCGACGAGGGCGTGATTGGAGCCTACACAAGAACCTATCTGCCTGATTATTTTGAGATTGAAACCAAGGAGTACACCTTCATCCAAGCCATTCCGGCAGGTTTCACCAAGACCTTCGACGGGCTTTCGGACTATTGGAAGCAGGTCAAACTCATCTTCAACCCGAAGACGAAGGCATACGAGAGCGTGGGCGGCTTCATCTCCATTGGCAGCATCTTCCCCGAACAATGGATTTGGAGCATCTTCTGGCGCATGACGGCCTTCCTCAGCATCGCCCTCGCCGTGATGAACATCCTGCCCATCCCAGCCTTGGACGGTGGCCACATCCTCTTCCTGCTCGTCGAAATCATCACGCGGCGCAAGCCCTCCGACAAGTTCATGGAAGTGGCCGAAACGGTGGGCCTGATTATAGTTTTGGGCTTGGTCATTCTCGCCAATGGCAACGACATCATCAGGCTCTTCAGATAAAAAAGTTGAAAATTAATTTGTCCATATTCATACTAATTCCGTAAATTCGCGGTTTCAATTCTATCAATAATGTTGCGTTTGAAGAAGAGAATCACATATAAAGTCCTCATTATCGCCGTGTTGCTGGCGGCATCGGTTGGCCTCAAGGCACAGCAGGTGCCCATCTTCACCAATCATGCGAATTCGTATGCCTACGCCAATCCGGGCTTTGCCGGCATGAGCGAAGGCATTAATCTTCTCGGACTATATCGTATGCAATGGGCTGGTTTCGTCGATAATGACGGCAATGCTGTGGCTCCCGAAACCTTCCTCCTGACGGGCGACATGCCAATTCGTGTTCTGCATGGCGGCGTGGGATTATCCGTCATGCGCGACAAAATCGGTTTTGAGAACAATGTCAATATCGGCTTGGGCTATTCTTATCATCTTGATTTGGGCGGTTCCGTCTTGGGTATCGGACTTGCTGGCACCTTGCTCAACCGCACCGTCGATTTCTCGAAACTGAATCCAAACAACCCCAGCGACCCGATTTTGCAGGGCTTGGGCGAGGAAAGTGCCATGCTGTTCGACTTCAATGTGGGCGCGTTCTGGCAAATTCCCGATTCGTTTTATTTGGGCTTCTCGGTGGTCAATGTGCTGGAAAGCATGAGTCAGGCGTTGAGCGACAATGCCGAGAGCAGCGCAAGTTTCATCACCGACCGCACTTTCTACCTGCTGGCGGGCTATCCCTTCCAGTTCGATGACATGCCTTACTTCACTTTCGTCCCGTCGGTCAGTGTGATGAGCAACATTGCGTCAACACAGTTGAACGCCAGTGTACGCGTGGTTTACAACAATTTGTTCTCGTTGGGTGTCAATTACCGTCCGCAAGAGTCTGTCGGCCTCATGGCAGGCTTGACCATCAAGGACATCACCGTGCTTTACTCTTATGATATTAATACGATGGGTCTTGTTGGCGTGCCGGGATCGCACGAGATAGGGTTGAGTTATTGCTTCAAACTGGACCTCGACCGCACGCCGAGGGACTACAGAAGTGTCAGGTATTTGTAAGAAATGGGTTGAAAAATGTGTCGGTTTGAACCGCTCAAATGGCGGTTTCGGAATAAAAAAGTGGAAAAAATGTGGAAATTTTGAGGGATTGAATATAATATTTTCTAATTTTGGCGGTTCTTAATGGGTATAGCCATCTGCAATGGCCGCCTAATTTCAATAGGAAGAAAAAGAAGTAAAAATAGTAATTATCTCATTGTCAAGAAGATGAAAAGACTACTGTTCGTGTTTTCCGTTGCGCTGCTGCTCACAGCCTGCGGCAATTCAAATCAAGGCGAGTTGGTTGGAGTGAGAAGATCCAACAAGACATTCAACCAACCTGACCCTTACGGGATGGTGTTCGTCCCGCAAGGCAACTTTACTATGGGTGTGGGCAGTGAGGACATCACTGGTTCCTACCTCAACGAGCCAAAGACGGTTTCCGTTTCCGCGTTCTTCATGGATGAAACCGAAATCACCAACAACGAGTACCGCCAATTTGTGTATTGGGTCAGAGACTCCATCGCAAGAAGAATACTTGCCGAAAACTTCCCGGACAGGTATGCCATTACCGAGAGCAAGTCGGGCGAGGCCTACGACCCCGTCCACCTGAACTGGAAGGAGAAAATCGAATGGAACGGCAAAGACGCCGAGGTGCGCGAAGCACTCGAGCCGATGTATCTTCCCGAGCATGAAAGGTATTTCCGCCGCAAGGAAATCGACACGAGGAAGTTGTACTATTCCTATTATTGGTTCGACATGGTTGCCGCCGCCAAGAAGGATTTCGCCGACGACAAGTTGGTGCAAAACGACCATTCACTTGGCGAAGCCGATGCGGGCATTAATGTTGACCGCAAGGGTGCTTGGTCGAACCGTAAGCAGGGTTACAGCGACCGTTCGGTGTATGCCCGCTCGGAAGTGATTAATGTCTATCCCGATACCCTTTGCTGGATTCACGACTATTCCTATTCATTCAACGACCCGATGACCGAGAAGTATTTCTGGCATCCGGCCTACGACAACTATCCGGTGGTGGGTGTCACTTGGCAGCAGGCTCGTGCTTTCTGCGTGTGGCGCACCGAGTTGCTCAACGCCTATTTGCGTACTCGCAAGGATGCCGACTTGTCGGAGTTCCGTCTGCCCACCGAGGCCGAATGGGAATGGGCTGCCCGTGGTGGCAAGATGCTGAATCCTTATCCGTGGGGCGGTCCTAACGCCAGCAACGCAAAGGGCTGCTTCATGGCCAACTTCAAGCCGAGAAGGGGCAACTACCTTGCCGACGGCGGTCTGCGCACCCTTGTTGTGGGCTGCTATCCGCCCAATGGCTGGGGACTTTACGACATGGCAGGCAATGTGGCCGAATGGACCAACACTGCCTATGACCCCAACTCCTACAACTTCACTTGGGACATGAACCCCAACTACACCTACAACGCCAAAGCCGACGACCCGCCGGTCATGAAGCGTAAGGTAGTGCGCGGTGGTTCGTGGAAGGATGTTTCCTACTACCTGCAAGTCACCACCCGCGACTATCAGTATCAGGATTCGGCCAACTGCTACACTGGCTTCCGTTGCATCCAGCCTTACTTGGGCCGCAACAAGGGCGACAACCCGAGAATGTCGAGGGTTTACAGATAAATCTTGAAAATCAATAAATTAAAAATAAACAAAATTAAAAACAACACTAAAATTAATTGTCATGGCAAAAAAAGAACTTAGCAAATTCCAACA
>CACXQO010000092.1 GCA_902769815.1 uncultured Bacteroidia bacterium
ACGAAAAAGAAAAGATGATTCGGGCGTATCAGTCTGAATATTCGCAATTTGTGACGGTTTACGGTCGGCGGCGCGTAGGCAAGACCTTCTTCGTCAGGGAAACTTTTGGCTACAAATTCACCTTCGAGCACGCAGGCGTGGCTTGCACCGACATGAAAGGGCAGTTGGCCGCATGGAAATCGTCGCTCCACGACGCGGGCGTGGCCAAGCCGAAACTCCCCAAAAACTGGCTCGATGCCTTCGACATGCTCAAAGACCTCATCAAGGCCTCCGACGAGAAGAAAAAAGTCATCTTCATCGACGAAATGCCTTGGATGGACACCCTGCATTCAGGCTTCATTCCCGCTTTGGAACACTTTTGGAACGGTTGGGCTTCGGGGCGGAAAGACATCCTTCTAATCGTTTGCGGTTCAGCCACTTCGTGGATCATCAACAAGCTCATCAAAGACCACGGCGGGCTGCGCGGACGGGTGACTGCAAAAATCCTCATCCAGCCGTTCACCCTTTCGGAATGTGAGCGTTACGCCAAAGCCTTCAAGTTGGGCATGAGCCGTAGGCAAATCGTTGAGGCTTATATGGTTATGGGCGGCATTCCCTATTACTGGTCGTTTTTGGACAGGCAGAAAAGCCTTGCACAGAACATCGACGACCTGATTTTCAACCCGCAAGGAGAACTTTACAACGAATTTGACGCGCTTTACGCCTCGCTGTTCAAGAATCCCGAAGCCTACATCCAAGCCATCAGCATCCTCGGCAAAAAGAAGGCCGGGATGACCCGAGAGGAATTGGTTGCGGAAGGCATGGACGACAACGGCAAACTCACCAAAGTGCTCGCCGAACTCGAATATTGCGGTTTCATCAGGAAATACAACAGCATCGGCTTCAAGAAGAAAAACGCTGTGTTTCAACTGATTGACCCATACACTTTGTTCTATTTTAAATTCATCGCGGAGAACTCGCGCATCGACAAGCATTTTTGGTCCGTCAACCAAAACGCGCCGCTGTATTACAATTGGTGCGGCTTGGCGTTTGAGCGGGTTTGCTTCGCCCATGAGGAACAAATTCTTCGAGCCTTGGGCATTTCGGGCATCTCAACCGCATTCTATTCGTGGCGTAGCGTTCCGAGCAAAACGACCGAAACCGGCGCGCAAGTCGATTTGGTCATCGACCGCACCGATGGAGTCATCAACCTTTGCGAAATCAAGTTCACGAAAGAGCCTTTCACGGTAAACGCCGACGACGAGGCCAATTTGGAAACCAAAATCGCCCGTCTTTCCGAAGAATACCGCTCCGACAAGGCCATCCATTTGGTGCTGATTTCGGCCAAAGGCTTGAAGAAAAACGAATATTCATGTATCTTTCAGAATATCATCACTTTAGAAGATTTATTCAAGGCATAACCCTCCTAAAAAGTGCCTTCAACTCTGCGGAAAGTGCTTTTTTTTGATAGATTCCGCAGAGTTGAAGGTATATTTTTCAACCAAAACTTGCTTCAAACCTGCTAAACTTCGAAAATTTTGGCCTGTTTAGCAGTTTTAGAGCAAATCCCACGCTGGTTTCCGCTTCTCGAAAAACGCTGCCTTTCCTTCCTGACAGACTTAGTAATTCAACCCGAACATCCAAAGTGGAATAATGCCTGCGGTTGCATACTCAATATCATCCTTTACCACATAACTGTCGGGGACTTCCACAATCTGGCGACGGCCTTTCTTGTGGCCTCCCACTTCAAAGGTATGACCGTCAACCAAAAAGTCCGAAACCTCGGAGGCTGTCACCGTGTTGCGAACTCGCATTTGGTTGAAAAAGAAGGTTTCGCGCAAGTTGCCCACATCGGGCGGCGTGCCTATGAGCGCATACATCAAATTGGTGTTGTCCAAATAAATCTTCTCCACTTTGGCCAAGCGTGTCATACCAAAGGCTGGCGAAGGCAGGCTTTGTATCATGCCCGACTTTTCCATATAATAAAGATAGTCCTTCAAGTCGTTGCGAGCCACAGAAATGTCGCGGGCAAGGTCGCTGTAATTGGGCTTGAAAGGAGATATTTGCGAAATGATTTGCATCAATTGCTTGAGTTTGTGCATCACGCCGACACTGAAACCTGCAAATTGGGGAATGTCGGTTTCAAGCGTCTGCTCAACCACGGCATTCAGGCGTTCAAAGTAATCTTCCTCGCAGCAAAATGGGAAAAAACCTCCTCTAAGATACTCCTTGAACAAAGGAATTGGCCGGTGTTTGGCATAAGGGAAAACAACCTTTGCCGAAAGAATATCATCAAGTGTGTACTTTTGCACCACTACGCCTTTTGTCATCTGCAACCATTCACGAAACGACATCCCGTGCATGTAGTTTTTCAATTGTCGGCGCGACAAGTCGGCACCGCCTTTCTCCAAGTCGAGAATCGACGAGCCTGTGTAAACGATTTGCAAGTCAGGAAGTTGGTCGTAGATGTTCTTTATTTCGGTTGACCAATGCTTGTACTTGTGTACCTCATCAATATAAAGATGCTTGCCTCCGTTCTTGTAGAATGTGTCGGCCATGTCGAGCAAGGTATGTTTTGAAAAATAGATGTCGTCGGCAAACACCACAAGAGAGATGTCGCGCTCGCCGCTGAGCAAAATGTGTTGGAACATCAAAGTGGTTTTTCCTACACCCCTTGCGCCAAGGATGGCGTTAAGCCGTGCTTCCCATCGGATTTCATCGTGAAGATAGCGAACAAAGTCGGTTTTTGTCCTGTCTAATTGGGCCTGATAGCGTTGCATTAATCTTTCCATAACATCATTGCCTTACCGTTTCGACCGCAAAATTACAAAATTATAACCAATAAAAATCAATTTTATCGAAAATTTGATTCTTTTTTATGTCAATTTTGAAAAAACTTGTCCCAACTTGGTTTCCGCTTCTCAAAAAACGCTGCCATGCCTTCTTGGCCGGCTTTGGAAATGCGTTGGCTGGCAATGAGAAGCGAGGTCTGATAAAAGACAGGATTGTTCGGGTCGTCGGTGCCGCTCACCATACGGAGGAGGTTCTTGCACTCGGCGATGGCATCGGGCGAGGCGTGAAGGAAATGGTCGATGTATTGCCGCTCTGTGTCAATCATTTCCGATTCATCGATGACCACATTCACCAAACGGAAATCCTTGGCTTCCTCAGCAGTGAAACGGCGACCTGTCAACATCAGTTCCTTAGCGGCGGTATTGCCGATTTTACTCACCACAAAAGGCGAAATCGTGGCCGGCGTGATGCCCAAGCGCACCTCGGAGAAGGCGAACTTGGTTTCCTTTTCCGCAATTACAATGTCGGCGGCAGCGATGATGCCGTTGGCCCCGCCAATGCAGGCGCCATGCACTTCCATAATGACCGCCTTGTTGCAGAAATAAATGGTCTGGAAAAGTTTGGAAAGCCGCTCGGCATCGGCTAAATTCTGCGGATAACTGTACCGCGCCATGTCCTTCATATACTCCAAGTCGGCACCGGCGCAGAAGCATTTCCCGTTGCCTTTCAGGATGATGACGCGGATGTCGTCGCGACTGTCTAACCAGTCGAAGACCTCGGTCAGTTCGCGTATCAGTTCGGGATTCAGTGCGTTGCGCACCTCGGGGCGATCGAGGTTGACCCATGCCATGCTTTCGCCCAATTGCACTTTTATCGTTTTGAAATCCATTTTTTTCAGTTTAGGGTTTAGGGGTTAGAGTTTAAAGTAGTTTGAGGTTTAGAGTCAAAAGTAAGATTAGAGGATAGAATTGAGTTTGCAATATTCGGAAAAATTTGGCTTTTGTCGCAATCATTCCGCAAAAAATTCGTTTCTTTGCAAGCCAATTTGAACACAATGGACGAAAACAACTTCAATAACGGACTCGACGACCTCTTGAACATGTTCAAGAAAATGATGGAAAACCAAGACCTTGACGCCATTCCGGGCATCAACGAGGAGCAAAAGGAGCAACTGAAAATGTTCCTCGAAGACTTCGACGACCTGAAGCAAGACATGAAAATCGAGATTTACAAACTCGACCCCTTCACGAAGCAAATGGTGGGCATGGTGATGGGCCAACTGAAAAACTTCCCCGGCATGTTCCCGGGCATGGAAATGCCTGCGCAAAACGCTGCGCCACAAGCCCCAACGGTCAACAAGGAGAAGCAACTCACCGACATTCCCGGAACGACCGAGAACCTCGAAGCCCATTTGGCCGAAATCGACAAGCAGCTGCGCAATCCTGACCTTTCGGACGAGGACATGAACCGTTTGCTTGACGAGCGCACTTCCATCATGGACGCACTAAAAGAATGACTGTCAAATATATAAACAATCATATACAATATGAAGAAAGTTCTCTTTACCCTCATCGCATTGGCCATTTCGGCGACTTCATTCGCCCAACTCATTGCCAATAAGACAGATAAAAAAGTCACCTTCGGCCTCGACCTGTTCAGCGACTTCCAACTCGCACCCAGCGAAAACTGGGACCCTCGCGGCTTCAACCAAGGCGTGAGCTTCGCCCTCACCTACAATTTCCCTTTGGGCGAAAGCACGAAACACACCGTCAGCATCGGCTTGGGCATGTCGTCGCACAACTATTTCTCCTATTCGCGCATCAAGAATCCCTACACCAACGACAATTTCGAGTACCAAAGTTACCGCGACACAGAGGGTTTCAAGCGTTACAAAGTCAGTCCGACCTATGGTGAAATCCCGCTGGAACTGCGCTTCCGCATCAAGGATGCCGTGAAAATTGGCGTGGGCTTCAAAGTCGGCATCAAATTTGGCGCAAAGACCCGTTATGTCGGTCCCGATGATGGAGAAGGCTCGCTTACCGATGGTAATGGCGTTACGGTCGACAATACCATCCTCAATATCAGCAATGTGGAACGCATGGCCTACTCTGCCACGCTTCGCGTCGGCTGGAAGTGGGTGAGTGCATTTGCCGCCTACCAACTCAGCCCCGTGTTCACAGTCGGCCACGAGGCTCCCGTCTTCCATCCGCTGTCGGTGGGTTTGACGATTGCCCCGTTCTGATGGATTCACAATGGATTGTTGTTGAAGCCGAACAGATGGGCTTCGATGCTTGCGGCATTGCCCGTGCAACGGCTTTGGAAACAGAGTCGGCGCATGTTGAGCAATGGCTCGAAGGCGAGCGCGAAGGCGAGATGGGCTACCTGACCCGCAACAAGGAGAAACGCTACGACCCGCGCCTCTTGGTGGAAGGCACAAAGTCCATTGTCACAGTGCTTTACAACTATTTCCCGAAACAAACTTTGGGCGACGGCGAGCATTTCAAAATCGCCAAATATGCCTACGGTGTCGATTATCACGATGTGCTGAAACGCAAAATGCGCCAACTCTTGGAACGCATTGAAACACAGACAGGTAAACTTGAAAACACCCGCGTTTTCGTGGATTCCGCGCCTGTTTTGGACCGCGCTTGGGCTGTGCGTTGTGGTTTAGGGTTCATCGGGAAAAACACCACATTAATCCACCCCAAAAAAGGCTCGTTTTTCTTCATTGGGCATTTGTTTCTGCCTTTGGAATTGACCGAAACCGGACAAGTTTTGACCAACCGCTGCGGTCGTTGCACGAAATGTTTAGATGCCTGTCCCACAGGTGCTTTGGAAGATCCGTTCCGCATTGATGCACGAAAGTGCATCTCCTACTTGACCATCGAATACAAAGGAAAACTTGACCACATTGACCCAAAAAGTTTCCACGGCTGGATGTACGGTTGCGACATTTGTCAAGACGTTTGCCCCTACAACCGTTTCGCCTTGCCCAATTTGGAGCCTGATTTTCAGCCTTCTGAGCAACTTTTGGCCATGAAAGAAAACGATTGGAAAACCCTTACCAAAGCCGACTTCGATGCCATTTTCATGCACTCCGCCGTAAAACGCGCCAGATTCGAGGGCTTGAAACGCAACATCGAGTTTATCTCACGGGAGAATTAATATTGTAGGTCAAAGTGATTTGAAACACTTTGTTGTAGTATTGGTTGTAGAACCACCCTGGATTGCCCGTAAAGCGAATCGGGGCAACCGAATACATGAAACGCGCTCCCATGCCTAAATGGTCGTTAAAAGCGAAATGCAAGCCCACATTGCCCGTGGCCGAAAAGAAATTCCAGCGCGAAGTGGTCACCTGATAATCCCCATTCACGTTTTCAGTGGCCTTCATGCGGAAATCGAGGCTGACTCCCGCTTCCAAAGAGATGAAATCCAACGACGTAGCACCGACACGGAAATAGCCCAAGTCGTAACGCAGCATCAAGGGAATCTCGACATAGTGCAGGCGCAAACTATAAGGATTTCTGTAGTATTCGGTCACTTCCTTATTGGAAGAATGTGCGCCCAAAAGCGAATATTTCAGTTCCATCTGAGCCGAAAAATGCGACCCAAGAGGCAAATTCACATAAGGCCCCGCCGTAAATCCCAACTGATGGTAGCCCGCATACTCGTCGCCATCCACTTGGCAGAACGTCGCGCCGGCAATCAAACCTGCATTGAAGGACTGGGCAAAAGAAATCCCGCCCGCAAAAGAAAAAGCCAAAACAAACAAAACGATTCTTAGTGTTTTCATATCCAATTACTTATAACTTAACTGATACTGATAATAGCGATCCAAGACCTCCTCGACGAAGTTGTAGGTCTCGATGCCGCGAAGGTAGCCCGCCCTACAGCATGTGTCGCGGTAATACTGCTTTTTCGACTTGTTGAGGATGAAATAATCCACGTTGTTGTCCCAAACGTCGGGATATTTGCCGTATTTTGAGGCCAGTCGCTGGGCGTCATAGACGTGCCCCAAACCCGCGTTGTAGGCCGCAAGGACAAACTTCACCCGTTGTGCGCTGTCGGTCACCTTGTCTTGCAAACATTTGTCCAAGTGCATGATGAGTTGCCCGCCGGCATTAAGCTGTTCCTCGGTCGTGGCATTATAGCCGATGCCGTAGTTTTCCATCACCACGGGCATGAGTTGCATAAGTCCGAAAGCGCCCCTTTCGCTTTTGAGGTCCAACTTGAAGCGCGACTCCTGATAGATGAGCGAGGCCAGCAGACGCCAGTCCCAGCCGATGCGCTTGGCGGCTTTCTTGATGAGTTCGTCGAAGCCCGAAAGCGGCCCCGTGGCAGGTTGGGGGTGTGAAAAAACATTGCCGTTGTTGACGTATTTCGCTAAAATGCGGTTGAGGTTGCGCTGCTCGAAGCCATCAATCCAATCGTTGAGGGCAAAGAGCAGCGACGAGTCGCCTTCATGGTTGTGAACGGCCCAACATAACGGCTGCTCAACGCTGACATTCAACTTGGTATCAAGACCGCGCAAGCCGATGGAAGCCATGCGTGCCACATATTCCTCGACAACGGTGTAATCAATCTGCCCAGAGGCCACAGCCTGCACCAAATCGACGCTGTTGAGGCTGTCGGTTTCAACTATATATATCGTGTCGCCAATCTGGTAGGATAGATGCTCCAACAGCTTCACTTCATGGCTGCCCTTGGGCAGGTGGATGGTCTTGCCCGCCAAGTCGACCGACGAGCGAAGCAACTGGTTTTCAACCTCGTTTGCCGTCGACATCTTTTTCCAGTCTTTGGGCAGCCGCTGCACGAGCACGCTGCGTTGCATCAAAATCGGGTCGGTGAGCAGGAATCGGCGTTTCATCTCCTTGTTCGACCCCAATCCGACCGCAATAATGTCGACATGGCACGAGTCCAAAAGGGTGTAGCACGAGTCAAGGTTTTCGACAATACGCATCTCAAGTTCGAGGTCGTTGGCTTTGCAAAAGTCGCTCAACAACTCGTATTCGAAGCCCGAATGCTTGTCATCAGAAGTGTTGTAATTGATTATTTCGCAATTGGTTACGGCAACCAATCTACCCCTTTCCTGCAAATGTTGCATCACCGTCAAGGTGTCGTCAACCACATTGTCGATCGAAATGCTTGTAGGCAGATCGTGGCACGAGGCCAAAGCCCATAAGAGGCAGCACATTCCCATGAAAAACGTGTTCTTCTTCATCATTTCACAATGGCTTTGAGGCCGTAAAATTAGTGTTTTTTTGTTATTTGATGAAAATTTTGTCACCATACCGACAAAAATATGTAATTTCGCACATTTATTTTTCGACTGA